>JAZRHU010000001.1:0-1984 GCA_045644945.1 Candidatus Fimimonas sp.
ACAACAACTGTGCCCACAATAAATGCAACGCCCATGATGATCATGCTGTTAGAACGAAGAGCTGGGATTGCAACGGCAATGATAACGCCAAGCAATGCGATACCAAAGAGCAAGCTAACAAGCAATGCTTTTTTGCTGTCCTCGCGTTTTTGTGCGGGGTCTTCTACAATAAATTTGGAGATATCCGCCATTTGTGTGGCGCGTTTTTCGTCTTGCTTGCAAAGGTATGTCATGTACAAGCTGGTTACAACGTACATCACAACAAAAATGATTGCGCGGTACCACATACCATCGGTGATGGGTACGCCTGCGTTTTGAGATGCAAGGCCAATGGTAAGTGGGTTTGTGATGGCGGTTGTAAAGCCAACGCCGGACGTCATCAAAATAAAGCTGATGGCGGTAAACTTTGACCAATTCATTGCGGCACAAAGCATTGCCAAAAGTGGATACAAAATGAGTAGTTGCTCTTGAAGTCCAAACACTGCGGAAAGCACCATCACCATCAAAGTAATTGCCCAAACTGCAACAAAGCGTTTGTTGTACAATCTTTGGATGATTAGTCTAACAAAGGACTCCAAGCCACCGCTTTCCTCAAGCACTTTGAATGTGCCACCAAGCACCAAAAGCAATGCGATGATGGAAATTTCGTTAACGTTGATGGAGCCGGGGAAAGGTTTGTCGGTGTTGCCCAAAACGATGGACTCGAATGGGGCAGTTAGCCAGCGCCAAACGGGCAAGCGAGTTTTGCTACCATCTTGCAAGATGACGTAGCTATCGGGCACTACTTGGCCTTTTCTGTCAATATTGTCGGTGTAGACAACAAATTTGGTGTCGTCTTGTGTGCCAACAAGTGTTGCATCCTCGGTGTACTCGTAGCGGTAGTATTTGCCGGCAGGGATAACAAATGTCATCACGCCTGCTGCGATAACAACGGCAAGCAAAATGCACACCATCAAGATGAAACTTTTTGCGCCAATTTGCACCTTTGTTTTGCCATCGTTTACTGTTGTGTTAGGTTGTGTGTTCATCACATTTCTCCTTCGACATCGTAGTCAAACACGTCGTTGGATGCCGATTGCCATTTTTCGTCCACAAGGTTGTGGATTTCCTCGCTGGCAAGCATCCACTCGATATTTTGGTTTGTTGTGCCATCTAAAACAAGGTTGTAGTAGTCGTCGTTGTAGTAGAACTCCAAAAAGTTTTTGGAGGTTATTGTTAGTGAGTACAAGCTTGCAACGCCAAAGAACATTGTGTCTTGGCCACTTTTTACCGTTAGGCCAGTTTTGTCTAAAGTGACGTCGCCCTCGATAAGTGTTACGCGGTTATCTGGATACTTGCGCCACTTGTCGGTGCGGATTTGGGTTATTTTGCCATGGCCGTGAAGCGCAAAACCATCTTGCTGAATTTGTTTGCGAACAAATCTGCGTTGCCAACGGCACCACTTGTCGATATCTGCAAAGTAGCTTTCGCCATTTTTGACGATAAGATCGTAGTACTCGTTCAGGGTGATGGCGTAACCGCACTTTTCGCACTCAAGTCGTTCGTTGTCCTTGTCCAAATGCACCTTTAAAGTGTGTGTTTGTTTGCACTTGGGGCAAACATACAAGATTTTGTCCAGACCATCGACATTGTGTTGTTTGCCGACGTACTTGATGCGTGCAGTTTTGTTGAAAGCAAAGTCGTCATAGCGGAAGTTTTCCATCAACTTTTGGTAGATTTGCTCTTCCGTCATGGCTTTTAGCTCTTCGGGAGTGAATAAAATTTTGTAGTTTACAAAAACTTTGCCACGTTTGATATCCCTTGTGTAGCGTGGGCAGGTGAGGTAGCTACCCTTGGAGTAGGCAAACACAACTGTGAGGCCCGCCTTTTTGATAAACTTGCATGTTGCAGGGTTAACTGGGTGGGTGCTACCGGAAAGGGATTGGATTCCCTCGGGGTACAATGCCAAACTGCCACCACTTTTTACCACCTTTAGCATCTTGCG
>JAZRHU010000002.1:0-18558 GCA_045644945.1 Candidatus Fimimonas sp.
ATGGAGTGCACAATGCTTTGACGATGAACAACAACTTGGATTTTGTCCAAAGGAAGCCCAAATAACCAATGTGCTTCCAAAACTTCCAAAGTTTTGTTGAACATTGTAGCACTATCTACTGTGATTTTACTACCCATGTTCCAATTGGGATGCGCAAGTGCTTGCTTTGGGGTTACTGCAGACAATTCGTCTATTGAACAATTCCAAAATGGTCCGCCACTTGCTGTTAGCAAAATTTTATCTACTTTGCCACCATCGCGACTGCTGATACATTGGGATATTGCGCAATGCTCACTATCAATTGTGTAAAGTTTTCCTTTGCCCACTTTGGACATAACCAGCTCGCCACCACAAACCAACGTTTCTTTGTTGGCAAGAGCAACATCAATGCCATTTTCCAGGCAGTAGATAACGCAATTAAGCGCTGTGATACCCTTGGTTGCAACAACGGCAAGGTCGGCACCTTTTACCGCCTCAATAAGGCAATCTGGGCCCCTTTGGGATATCAATGCGTAGTAACTTGGCGAAAACTCGGCAACTTGCTCCAAGAGTTTGTCTTCGCGTGAAAAAGCGACAAGTGACACAACTTGCAACTTGTCGGCATTTTTTCTTATTACTTCCAATGTTTGAGTACCAATTGAGCCGGTACTTCCCAAAACGGCAATTTTTTTCATTATACAATAAACATCAATACGCTTGAAACAAGCAAAGAGTTGAGCATGATGCCATCGAATCTATCCATGATTCCACCATGCTCGCCCAAAATTCTGCTGTAGTCCTTTATACCACAAAAACGTTTGAACATGCTAGCTAACAAGTCCCCCAGTTGAGTCATGATGGAGCCCAACAAGCCAAAAGCAACGTAGGCAACAATCACGTTTGAAGCGCTAAGTCCAAGGCCTGCAAAGGACAAGCCAAATTGCTCAGGCAAAATGTTAAGTGGCGAGTCGAAAATAACCCACACCAAAAATGCGCCAAGCAAACCACCCAAAATACCACCGATAGAACCCTCGACAGTCTTTTTAGGGCTAATCTCCGGACAAAGCTTTCGCTTACCCAAAATACTGCCCACAATGTAGGCAAAAACGTCCGTCAAGCAAGACACAGCAAAAACAAACGCCATGGAAATTGCGTTGTATGGCAAAAGTTGTTGATAGCGATAGTCACTTACGTGCCACCAAATGTCGTAGGATATGTAGTCTAGCATTTGTGGGTTAGTGATAACTTGGTTGGTTGCGCAACGATTGAGATACAGCAAACTGGACATGATGAGTCCGGGGTAAATCAAAACAGATGCGATAAATACCAAGCTATCCACTCTGTTGCGAGCAAGAGCTGTTATAACCGCGCAAATAAACACGAACAAGATCAAAAATACAATGCCATGGAAGCCAAAAAAGCTATAGGATGGGCCAATGCCGAATCCAAACAGCCAAATAAGCCAACTGAAGCAATGCGGAATTCTTTCAAAACCAAAAGCTCGACGCATTTCAATTACGGCGAGTAAAATCAAAGCGGAAATAATTGCGGAGTTGATACCGCGACCGCTTATGAAGTTTTCGTTATGAAAGTTTGGAAGAAAAACATTTAGTAGCACCATCCCCACCATACCGGCAAAGATAAATATGCTAACAATGTTGCGCTTCCAAAAAGATTTTTTATTTAGCATCGACTAAGCCTCCGAAATTACGAACGCGAGATTCGTAGTCGGCAATGATATTGTTGTACTCCTCGATGGAGAAGTCTGGCCAAAGTGTGTTGGAAAAGCACAACTCGGCATAGGCACTTTGGTAAAGCAAAAAGTTAGACAGACGCTTTTGTCCGCCTGTGCGAATGATGACATCCGGCGCTGGGATAAAGCCATTGTACAAGTTTTGTTGCAAACTTTCCGCCGTGATGGGCACACCACTTTGGGCAAGCTTGTTAACCGCTTGCAAAATGTCTTGCTGTCCCCCATAGTTTATGCAAAGATTTACACAAATTGCATCAAACTTTGAGGTTTCCTGTTGCATTTTTTCAATTTTGCTTACCAATTTGGTAGGCAATCCATCACGACTGCCCGAAACAACAACTCGCACTTGATTTTTGCAAAAATCTTGGAATTTATCAAGATACTTTTCCGCAAGGGAAAACAATGTGGACACTTCAACTTGAGGTCTTTTCCAATTTTCGGTGGAGAAAACGTACAGCGAGAGGTATTTGATGCCCACTTTGATAGAATGTTCGATGATCTTTTCGGCGGTAACAAGGCCTTGTTTGTGCCCCTCGATACGAGGTTTGCCTTTGCCTTGCGCCCAACGACCATTGCCATCCATGATTATTGCTACGTGCGTTAGTTTGTTCATTAGATTTCCAACAGGTAACGGCAAACAACCAATTCCAAGCCGTCGTCCTTTTGACGAACTGCCGTTACAATCTCCTTGTCGTATGTAGATTGCTTTCTATCTACATAATAAACAAACTTGAAGTTTGTTATACCTGCTTTTTGCAAAAAGTCTTCGGCATCACAAACTTCAAGTCCAATCAAATTTCGTAAATTCATCTTTATACAGACATTACTTCTGTTTCTTTTTCCTTAGCAAGCTTGTCTACAGTTTCGATAAGTTTTGCCAAAGCTTTGTCAATTTCCTTTTCGTAGTCAGCAATAAAGTCTTCGGAAACAGTTTTTGCGTTCTTTTCTTTCTTGAGACCGTCCATTGCATCACGACGAGCGTTACGCAATACAACCTTTGTGTCTTCGGCAAGTTTTTTAACTTGTTTTACAAGGTCGCGACGACGTTCTTCTGTCAAAACAGGGAAAATGAGGCGGATTACGATACCATCGTTTTGTGGTGTAACACCGATGTTAGCAGCCAAAATTGCCTTTTCGATAGCCTTGAGGGAGGATTTGTCCCAAACGGAGATTACAATTTGACGTGGTTCGGGAATGGAGATGTTGCCCATTTGTTTGATAGGTGTCATTGCTCCGTAGTAGTCAACCTTGATGTTTTCTACCAATTTTGGGTTAGCACGGCCTGCCTTCATAACGGCATACTCGTTCTTCATATAATCCATTGCTTTTTCGCAATCGAATTCGAAGTTCATAAAGATTTCTTCAATTTGTGGGGTCGCGTAGTTCATAGTTAACTCCTTATATAATAGTTGATACTATATTTTACATTATTCTTGGGATAAATTCAATACCTATTTGCGAATTACATCAAAATTTTTGCAAATTTTGTGTTGATGTAGGATATTTAACCCAATTTAGCTAAAATAACGCTGAATTATTTGTGGATGATTGTACCAAGTTTTTCGCCACTTAGAAGACGGATGGTACCGTTTGGTTCGTCCTTGCTGTACACTACCACAGGCATATCGTACTCTCTGCACATTGCAACGGATGTCAAATCCAACACTTTGAGGTTGTCCGCAATGATTTTGTCAAAGGTGATGTCGTCGTAGCGGATGGCATTTGGGTTTTTTGCTGGGTCAGAGTCGTACACAGCATCAATTGCCTTTGCGCAGAACATTGCATCAGCACCAATTTCGCAAGCACGCAAGGATGCACATGTATCTGTTGAGAAGAATGGAGAGCCAGTTCCACCAACAAAGATCACAACGTAGCCTTCCTCGAGATATTTTCTTACATTTGGCAAAAAGTAGGTTTCGCAAACCTTGTCGATAGCAAGGGAGCTAACAACCTTGTTTTTGATACTAGCCGCAGTAAGACCTTCGCCAAGAGCAAGGCCGTTCATAACTGTGCCCATCATGCCAATGTAGTCGGCTGTGGCACGATTCATATCTTCGCAGGTGCGACCGCGCCAAAAGTTGCCACCACCAACAACAACACCAAGTTGAACGCCAAGTTCCACCACTTGTTTGATTTCCTTTACAACGGCTACAACGCTGTCGTTAGCGATACCATGGTTATTGCTTCCGGCCAATGCTTCGCCACTTACTTTGAGTACAATGCGTTTGAATTTGTTCATAGTTACCTCACAAGCAAAATTTTGCAAAAAGAGGACAATGTTTGCCATTGTCCTCTTCGAATAATCGTGAATTATTTCTTAAGTTGTTCTGCGATTTCTTGTGCAAAGTTATCCTTACGCTTTTCGATACCTTCGCCCATTTCGAAACGAACAAATTTAGCAACTGTGATGGATGTACCAGCTTGCTTTGCAGCTTCTTCAACAACCTTCTTAACGGAAAGAGCGCCGTCACGAACGTATTCTTGTTCAAGAAGACAAACTTCTTTGTAGTACTTGTGAATACGGCCTTCTACCATCTTAACGATTACTGCTTCTGGCTTACCTTCGTTTCTAGCTTGAACTGTCAAGATTTCTCTTTCGGAAGCAACTTGAGCAGGATCTACGTCTGCGATGGAAACAACTTGTGGTTTGCTTGCAGCGATTTGCATGCAAACGTTTGCAGCAAGTTCAGCAACTTGGTCAGCGGATGCTGTTGTGTTGAATTGTGCCAAAACACCAATTTTACCACCCATGTGGATGTAGCTTGCAACAACGCCTTGTTCAGCAACAAATCTTTCGAATCTACGGAAGGAGATCTTTTCGCCGATAGTAGCTGTAGCTTCGCCGAACAAAACTGTCAATGTCTTTGTTGTGTCGAAGCAGTAAGCTTCTTCCATAGCTTCTTCTACTGTGTTAGCGGAAGATTGAAGGAGGTGTTTAGCAACGTTTTCGATCAAAGCGATAAATTGATCAGAACGAGCAACGAAGTCTGTTTCGCAGTTGATTTCTACGATAACACCGGACTTTTTGTCATCTGCAAGTACGCATTTTACAAGACCTTCTGCAGCAACACGGCTTGCCTTTTTAGCAGCGGATGCCATGCCCTTTTCACGAAGGTACTTAACTGCTTCGTCAAAGTTACCGTTTGTTTCAACGAGAGCTTTTTTGCAGTCCATCATGCCTACGCCTGTTTGTTCACGGAGTTTCATTACATCAGCACTTGTAAAATTAGCCATTTTATTATTCCTCACTTGTTGTAGTATCGTTGGATTCTGGAGCAGCCATTACGATGCCTTCTTTAGCTTCGATAACAGCACCAGCAATTACAGATGCAATAACTTTGATTGCACCGATAGCGTCGTCGTTTGCAGGGATAACAACGTCAACTTGGTCTGGATCGCAGTTTGTGTCTACGATAGCAACGATTGGGATGTTCAATGCGTGTGCTTCTGCAACAGCGATTGCTTCCTTCTTAGGGTCAACGATGAAGATGCAACCAGGCATACCCTTCATATCTTTGATACCACCAAGGTTAGCTTCCAACTTGTCGCGTTCTTCCAAAAGTTTTGCAACTTCCTTCTTAGGAAGAAGGTCAAGTTCGCCAAGTTTTTCCATTTGGTTGATTTTGTTAAGTCTTTCGATACGAGACTTGATTGTTTTGTAGTTTGTCAATGTACCACCAAGCCAACGGTTGTTGATGTAGTACATACCGCAACGCTCAGCTTCTGCCTTGATAGCTTCTTGAGCTTGCTTTTTTGTGCCAACAAACAAGATAGGTTTGCCACTTGCAGCGATGTCGCGAACGAATGTGTAAGCTACTTCTGCTTGTGCTACTGTTTGTTGAAGGTCGATGATGTGGATATCGTTACGCTCTGCGTAGATATACTTCTTCATTTTTGGGTTCCATCTTCTGGTTTGGTGACCAAAGTGTACACCGCTTTCCAAAAGTTGTTTCATTGATACAACTGCCATTTTTGTTTTCTCCTTATATTTTATATTGTTTTTAACCTCTTTGCAACGTCAAACTCCATCCGCTACTAGGTGGCAAAACCTAGCACAGCGAACAAATAGTCACAAATGCGAATTAAACCTAATAGATTATAGCACAACGCGAATTGTTTTGCAACAAAATAACAGTTATTTTTGACACTTTTTTGCACAATTTTGCAGTATTTTATACTTGGACGGAAGTGTTGGCAACAACGTGCTATCACATCATATTTCCGCCGAAGAAACACTATCAAAATGTAGCAAAAGTTGCCCGCAAACATTGATTGTGCTTTCGCTTTTGCCCGTTGAAATGATATCCAAGTCACCTTTAGGTGCGCTAGAAATGGAATTTGCTTGCATCAACTTGTCGTACAATGCGCTTGCAGTTGCATCTCCACATTGAACATAGTTGCGATTGCCCAAAACGTTGCAGATTTCATCTTGGATTAGTCCAAAATGGGTGCAACCGAGAATTACAGTATCAAAATCCAACCTAGCAATTGGTTGCAACTTGTTCGAAATAACTTGCATTGCACTTTTATCACGCACACCACTTTCCGCAATGGGCACAAAGGTGGAGCATGGAACAGCAACAACATCTATGCCAACTTTTTGCAAGAATTGCTGATACCTTTGCGCGTGTACAGTTGCATCAGTTGCAAGTAGACACACCTTTTTGTTTTTACTGATGCTTTTTGCATAGTTGCAAGTTGGAACAATAACATCAACAATTGGCACACTTGTTAAATTTTGTAAGTACTCCACGTGCAATGATGCCGTGTTACAAGCAACAACAATCACTTTTGGATTTAAATTTGATATAAATTGGAGCAGTTTTGTAAGTCGCAAACGCAACTCGTCGGGAGGCTTGGTACCATAGGGAAAGTAGCCATTATCAGCAAAATACAAGTAGTTTTCGCGAGGTAAGATGTTGCTGATACTTTTTAGCACCGTCAAGCCTCCCACGCCAGAATCAAACAAAGCAATTGGTCTGTTCATACACTTCTCCAGTATAGTGTACAAACGATCGCGGAATTTTATGCTGACAAAACTTTGTTAGCGCCAAGTTAGAGTAGCCTTACAGTTTTGCTACTCTAAAATTTGATTGCACTGCTTTTGCAACAAATTTGCATTATTTTTGCAACAAAAAAAGACCGCAAGTTGCAGTCTTTTAGTTTGTTAGATTACTCGTCGTCCTCGTCAGAACCATTAGCAAGTTCGAACATGAGTTTTTCGTACATGATTTCGTACATGTCGTCGTCGATAGGAAGCAATGTGTCGAACAATTCGCCATCTTCTTCTACTGTTTGAAGTTCGAAGATTTCTACCGCAAGATTGTCGTCATCTTCGTCAGCGGATTGAAGGTAAACGTATTCCTTGCCTTCGTTTTCCAAAGTTGTGATGTAGTGGAAAGCAACGTCGTTACCGTTTTCGTCTTGCAATACTACAACGTCGTCATGTTCGCAACCGCAATCGCATTCGCCATCGTGGTCACATGTGCAATCGTGATCGTGATGATCGTGGTCGCAACCACAATCACAATGATGTTGTTTCTTTTCTTCAGCCATAATATACCTCCAAAATATTGTTTTTGTTTTTTAGTGTTTGCTATCCAAATAGTTTTGCAAAATGATGGTTGCAGCAACCTTGTCGATAACCTTTTTGCGGTTTTCGCGACGAACATTGCCTTGAATTAGCACGCGCTCGGCAGACAAAGTTGTAAAACGCTCGTCCAAGAATTTTACTGGAATGTCGGTGTGCTTTTGTAGCTCGTCGATAAACTCGCGAGTTTTGAGAGTTTGCTCGTTTTCGCCACCGGCAAGACTAAGTGGCAAGCCGGAAATAAACAAAGACACTTCCTTTTGCTTTGCCAAATTAGCAATGTACTCCGCATCAACGGCAAGATTACCCTTGCGAGTGTAGGTTTCCAATGGATTAGCGATGATTCCCATCAAGTCGGACACGGCAATTCCAATGCGAACATTGCCCACGTCCAAAGCCATAATTCTGCCCATAATTTTGTTCCTTTGAATAGATTACAATTGCATTATACCACAGTTTGTAAATAATGACATCAATTTTTACAACAATTTTGTTATTAGTTGCAAAAAAGTGTGTAGTCGCGTGCATTTTAGCCTTTGTCAACTAAAATAAGCAAGTTCTGAACAACAAATTTGGTTGTCTAACGCAACCAAAGCACCATCTGATAATAAAAATACTGCACCAATGGGCACAGTATCTTTGGTGACTATTTAGTTAGTTCTTTGATTTTCTTTCGTCCTTTGGTCATTGCTTGCTTAACTTTGGGAATACGGCTTACCGCAAAACCCGCTGCAGCACCAATGGCAAGACCCGTCAAAAATCTGCGCATAACTTTCCTCCAGTTTTGTTGTACTCTTAGTTTGCAAATATGCGCAAAAAATATACAAAGCTAGACTAAAGCGAACTATTGCTTTTTGGATTTGTAGTCTTCGATGGCCTTTTTGATAGCTTCTTCCGCCAAAACGGAACAGTGCATTTTTTGTGGTGGCAAACCCTCCAACTCTTCCACAACTTTGGCATTTGTAACTTGCAAAGCTTCGTCAACTGTCATACCGATGATCATTTGTGTTGCTGTGGAGCTTGTAGCAATTGCTGCTGCGCAACCAAAAGTTTGGAATTTGGCATCAACAATAACATCGTTTTCAATTTTGAGGGTGATCTTCATGATATCGCCACAGCTAGCGTTACCAACGGTACCTTCGCCACTAGCATTTTCGATCACACCAACGTTTTGTGGGTTAGCAAAAGCTTCCATTACTTTAGAATTATACATTGTAAGTTCCTCCTGTTTTTACGTTAAAGAGCGGTGACATTTGACGCAAACGCGCAATTGTTTTCTTGAGTTTGTCTACCGCGTAGTCCACTTCCTCCATGGTGTTGTGCTTACCGAAGGAAAATCTGATAGATCCGTGGGATACTTCGATGGGCACACCCATTGCCAAAAGCACGTGAGATGGATCCAAACTACCACTACTGCAAGCTGAACCACTGGAAACAGCAATACCTGCAAGATCCATCAACATCAAGATACCTTCGCCTTCGACAAACTCGAAGGAAAAGTTTGCAATGCTTGGTACGCGACTATCGCGATTGCCATTGAAGCGTACGTAGGGAATTTCCGCAAGCACTCTGTCCACAAAGTGGTCACGAAGCGTTGCGATGTGAGCGTTGTTATTATCCATTTCGGCTACGGCAATTTCCAATGCCTTGGCCATACCAACAATTGCTGGAGTGTTACTTGTGCCACCACGTTGAGAACGTTCTTGGCCACCACCACTAACAAGCTTGTCGATTTTTAGGCCGTTGCGGATATACAAAGCGCCAATACCTTTTGGGCCGTAGAACTTGTGAGCAGAAAAAGTCAAAAGGTCTACGCCAAGATCTTTGACGTCAATGCGCATGTATGGCGCAGATTGAACGCAGTCGGTATGGAAAAGCGCACCATGGTCGTGTGCAACTTTTGCCAATTCCTTGATGGGATTGATTGTGCCCACTTCGTTGTTGGCGTGCATGATGGATACCAAAATTGTTTGGTCATCGATGTGTTTTTCCAACTCGGAAACATTGATAATACCTGTTGCATCTGGTTGCAACAAAGTTACTTTGAAACCTTGTTTTGCAAGCCACTCGGCAGAAACAAGCACAGCGTGGTGTTCGATTGCGGAAATAATGATGTGGTTACCCTTGTTTTTGCGAGCAAATGCTGCACCTTTAATTGCCCAGTTGTCCGATTCGGTACCGCTAGCGGTAAAATACAACTCGTTTGGTTGGCAGTTGATAAGTTTTGCAATTGTCGCACGAGAATCGGCAATGGCTTTTTCGGCATCTCTGCCAAAACCGTGTTGGCTACCACCATTACCAAAAACATTTGTGAAATATGGCATCATTGCTTCGACAACACGTTGGTCGCAAGGTGTTGATGCTGCATGGTCAAAATAAATTCTCATAGTTTGTCCTCTACTAGTTGTTGTAAGGAAATTGTATCAAGGTAGGAATTGATGTTTTCGTTGAGCTTTGTCCAAAGGTTGCGGGATACACAATTGCAACCATTTGCACAATCTTTATGAATGCAATCGACAATTTGCAAGTTATCCTCCAAAACGCGCAAAATTTCCCCAACGGAGATGTCTTGCGGTGACCTTGCAAGCTTGTAGCCACCACTTGCACCACGGTTGGAAAGTACGATATCGGCCCTCTTTAGCATGGCGATGATTTGCTCGAGATACTTTTCGGTAACGCCGGTGCATTGTGCAAGCAATGCAACAGACACAACATCGGTATCGCTATAACGTTTTGCAAGCTCAACAGCTACATACAAGCCGTATCTTGCTTTGGATGACATTTTCATGTTTTCAATTCCTACTAATTTACTATGATTTATTCTACTACTATTATTGCATATAGTCAAACGTTTTATATGCATATAACAAAAAATTTTGCAACAAAAAACTCCAAAGACAAAGTCCCTGGAGTTTGCATTTAGAATTGCTAATCTTAGAAGAACACACCGCGTGCTTCTTGCTTTATTTCCGCAGTAGTTGCAAAAGGAATACGTGTTGTGTAGCCAGCGCGTGCTGCAACAATCATCTTGGCAGGCCATTGGAAAATGGATGTGTTCCAAGCAAGAACTGTGTCGTTGTACACTTCGCGAGCGGCTGTAATTTCCTTTTGAAGGTAGGAGTTTTGTTGCATTGCATCTTGGATTTCTTGATGCGCTCTAAGTTCGGGGTATTGTTCTACAGCAACATTGATGCTTGTGCCAATTTGATCCAACGTTTGAGCAAGTTCGTTACGATTTTCGTCGGTTACTGTGCCAGAACGGTATGCAGCAATTTTTGTGAGCACTTCTTGGTCAAGTTTGATAGCTTTGTCAAGCAATGCAGCGCAGTTTTTCAAAATCATAACACGTTGTTCGAGGTAGTTATCAATTTGGGATGCAGCGTGTTGGATTTTTTGTTCCAAGGCGCGGAAGTAGTTTTGCGCTTTGATTTTTTGAATGAGGAAAATTACACCAGGAATGATGCCAAGAACCCAAAGCATAATTTCGAACAATGTGGAACCAAAGCCCACCTTTACGGGAATTTGTTTAGCGATAACGTTAACATCTCTGCCGTTATCAAGTGGTTGGGTGTTCATTTCGTCAAGTTGATTTGCCATAGTTATTTTCTCCTTGTTGATTTTATAAGTTAAGCAACTGCGCTAGTAAGCCGTGCTTGAAAATCCTTGTGGATTGGGATGGTTGCTCTTCGCTTTCGCGAATTTCGATAAGCGTGTTCTTTTGAACAGGAACGTACTCTAGCCAATGGACGGGAACGCTGTGGAAACGACCATCGCCACCAAATGTGCTGATGTAGTCCACGTGCTCAACTGTGGTAAATCCGTGCGCGGTAAGCATCAAATTGTCTACACCATTTTCCATTTGCATCAGTTGCGTCTTCAATATAACTTCCGTTTGACAGTCGTCTGGCGCAATGGATATTTTGCTCATTGTGTTGGCAAGGCACTCTGCCTCGAAAGAGGTAAAGTTACGCCTGTAGGATGATGAGTCTTGGCCGTAGATGTACTCTTGCGCTTTGTGTTGTTGGTAAAGCGGAATACACATCAATGGAGCAAGTTCGTGGTAGATATTGCAGAAAAAGTCGCTGTTGTAAGCCAAAAATTGCTTTTTGCAAAGGTCAATATCGTAAGATAGGTATCTATCCACACTTGGATCGAAATTCCATTTTTGACCATGCTCGCTGGAAATGTAGTTGAGTTTTTTGCGCTTTACAAAGTAAAAATCGTCGCCATAGGGCTCGGGATTTTTCATTAAAAAGAGCAGGTTCTTTTGCGCGAGTGGAGTAAACAAAAGTCTAAATTGTACTTCGTGGTCGCGCTCGGTACCGTTGAAGATAACGTCAAACTCCTCGTTGCCAAACTCGGTAAAAGTACCACCATTCAACAGCGATTTTTCCGCCATCTTTTCAATTTTACGTGCACCACGTCGCACCTTGCGCTCCAATTCTCCCTTTGTCCATTTTTCAGCATGGGTTGGCTCATGGGAAAAGCTTAGGTCGGGCGCGGCATCGTTGCCATAGATAAGCGTTGTCTTTTGATGATAGTATGGCTTTGGCTTAGTTACACTTGCGTGCAGAGTTTGACTGTGATGTACAGTTCGAGCATTGCCCTTGGAGTCACGTTGGATGGACGTCCAATGAATGGTAAGTGAGCCATGGTAGGTATGAGTGCCCATTGATTGGATAAGTCTGCGCTCTTCCACAAAGGGATTGCCCAAAATTTCGCCAGAAAAGATACCCAAAGTGGACTCGTTATCGGCAAGATTTTCCTGAAAACCGTAGTTGCGATGCAACTGGAAGTAGCGCCCCATGGAAAAGTTTTTGTCAAAGGTGATTTCCGGCAGAGTTTGTTGGCAAAGCTCGTAGGTGTGTTGCACCTTGAAATAGCCAAACAATGGGGAAAGTTGGTCGATACAAATTTGATAAAGCTTTTTGGCGTGAGCACGTTTTTGCTCTAGCAATTCGCCAAAATGCTTAAGTCGTTTGTTGATATGCAAAGATACGAGTAAAATTAGACCAATGGCAACAACACCAGCCACAATTGCAACGATGATTAGAGTGGAAACTGCACCATCGTGGTTTTCCGAGATAAGAACACAGCACACGATGATGGCAATGATAGCGACAATGATACCAAATATAGCAAAACCTTTGCCAACCTTTAGGCCAGTTGTCTTTTTCTCCAAGCTATCAACCGCCTTTTGAGCTGTGCGATATTCGTTTGCACTACGCCTGTTTTGAGCAACATCCACACCAGAACTTGTAACAAGGTTATCAAAAAGCTTTGTAGCATTTTCGTTGAACAAATCCTTGTAGACGGTATGGTACGATTGCGCAAACTCCAAAATTGTGTCGTTCATACATCTCTCCATTGCATGTGTACAAATTGCTTAACTGTGATAAACAAACTACCGCAGTATATTACAAAACAATTATATTATGTCACAAGGGGTTTGTCAATACTTTTCAAAAAAATGCAGTTTGTTAGCAAAACACACCAATGTTTTGAGAGATATATTCAAAATACCACTTATGCCTTATACTTGCCTGAAATACCTTGTAACCCACAAAAAAATCCTTTGCGATTTGCAAAGGATTTTTTTTGATTTTAGAGATATTGAGAGATTGTTTCTACAATTTCGTCCTCGTCGCGAAGGCCCAACATGTGGTCAACTTGTGCGCCATCTTTAAAGATGAGAACATCTGGGATAGATCTGATGCCAAAGCGTCTAGCAAGGTCCATTGATTGGTCTACGTCAACCTTGCCAAACTTTACTTGTGGCATATCACTTGCAACCTTGTCCAAGATTGGAGCAAGCATTTTGCAAGGGCCACACCAAGTTGCAAAAAAGTCCACTACCACTACGCCTTCGGCAATAAATTCGTCAAAGTTTTTGGATACGTCTAAAAGATTACTCATTGTTTTTCCTCCGTTTGATTAGTATTTGTACTTTGGTTGATAATTTTTGTCATTGTAGGACTGGACATCCACTTGCGTTTTTTTGCTTTGTCGATACCGCCCACCAAAAGGAAGCCAGCAACAAGGCCAACAAAGAACAACAAAGTTGCCCACAACTCACCGAGAAATTTAAGTGCAACAAACATCAGCACCAACGCTGGAATCAATGGCAAAATGTAACCGATAAATGCCAACTCGGATGTGTTTGTGTCGTGAATTTCCAACTCAACTTGGTCGCCAATCTTGGCATCAAGTGTGTTTTGGGTGTAAAAATCCACGAACTTTTGCTTTTCCGTCATGCCACATTTGCCACAGGCTGCGCAAGCGGAGTTGCGTCCAATGCGCACTTGAGCAAACTCGCCTTTTAGTTTTACTACTGTTCCGTATTCTTTCATTAGTGTGTCCTACAAAATGTATTTCTTGAGGTTACGAGATTCGGTGCGGAAGTTAGACTCAACAAACGCCTTGTCGATGACAATTGTTTTGTGAGGGCTGTCTTCCTCGACATCGTAGGAGATTTCCTCCACAATGTGTTCCATGATGCTGTGAAGTCGGCGCGCACCGATATCTTCCAATGTGTTGTTTTGCTCGTATGCAACGTTTGCAATTGCTTGGATACCATCTGGTGCAAATTGCAAGTCGATGTTGTCTACTGCCAACAACTTTTTGTATTGCTCGGTGATGGCGTTTTGTGGTTCGGTAAGAATTTTTACAAATTCGTCAACGCCAAGGCTATCCAACTCGACAAGCACAGGGAAACGACCTTGAAGTTCGGGAATAAGATCGGAAACCTTGCTTACGTGGAATGCACCACTTGCAATAAACAAAATGTAGTCTGTTTTAATGTTGCCGTACTTTGTGCTTACTGTGCAACCTTCGACAATAGGCAAAATGTCGCGTTGAACACCCTCGCGGGAAACGTCAGGGCCATGTTGAGAAGATTTGCCAGCAATTTTATCCATTTCGTCAATGAAAATTACGCCATCGTTTTCCGCACGTTTCAAAGCTTCGCTTTCCACGCTGTCAAGGTCGATGAGTTTTTCACTTTCTTCCGCGGAGAAAATACGCAACGCTTCTTCAACTGTAACTGTACGTTTTTTCATTTTCTTTGGCATGATGTCGCCAAAAATACTGCCAAGGTTAAGTTCGCCACCACCAGCAGGCAAATCTACTGGCTTTGGTACGTCTTGAACGGCAATTTCCACCATCATTTGGTCGAGATTGTGACGATATACTTCGTCCACAAGCGCGGCCTTTGTGATGCCTTCGGGAAGGTCTTTGCTTTGCTTGATAAGAAGTTCGGCAACGCGTTCTACTGCAATTTGGAATGCACGATGTTCAACTTCCTTGTAGCGCTCGTCCTTTACAAGGCGAATTGCCACCTCAACAAGGTCGTGGATCATGCGTTCGACGTCACGACCAACATAGCCCACTTCGGTATACTTGGTAGCTTCCACCTTTAAGAATGGTGCCTTTACCAATTTTGCAAGACGACGAGCAATTTCCGTTTTACCAACACCTGTTGGGCCCTTCATAATGATGTTTTTTGGTGTGATTTCCTCACGATCGGCAAGGGAAAGTTTGCTACGACGATATCTGTTGCGCAAAGCAATTGCTACTGCTTTTTTTGCATTGAATTGACCGACAATGTACTTATCGAGTTCGGCAACAATTTGTTTTGGTGTCATAACTATGCCTCCTCAACGGTGATGTGACCGTTTGTGAATACGCAAATTTCGCTGGCAACTTCAAGTGCTTTGCGAGCAATTTCTGCGGCGGACAAATCGGTGTTGCGGTACAATGCCTTTGCTGCAGCAAGAGCGTAGTTGCCACCACTACCGATGGCTACAACACCATCGTCTGGTTCGATAACGTCCCCTGTGCCGGAAAGCAAAAATACATTTTCTTTGTCAGCAACAATCATCATTGCCTCGAGTTTGCGCATAACGTTGTCTCTACGCCAAAGTTGAGCCACTTCCACAGCAGAACGAAGCAAGTTTCCGCTGAATTTTTGTAGCATTTCTTCGAACTTTTCCGAAAGGGTAAATGCATCTGCAACACTGCCAGCAAAACCTGTGATGATTGTGCCGTCATAGATGCGTCTTACCTTTACGGCGTTACCTTTCATGATAACACTTTGGCCGGCAGTAACTTGTCCATCGCCTGCAACGGCAATTTTACCATTGCGTTTTACTGCACATATAGTTGTACCCTTGATTGTATCAGAAAATACTTCTGCCATGGTTTACCTCCTACAAGCCTAGGACTTGTTTCATTTTTTCTATTGCACGCTCGGAATATGCTAACTTTCGAGCTGATTTGTCGCGTATTTTTTCTTCGAATGGAACCAAAATGCCAAAGTTGGAGTTCATAGGGCTGTAGTCGCCAAAGTCCTCGGCAATGTGGTTGCAAAGCGCACCTGTCATTGTGTAGTTAGTAAAGTCTAATGGTTCAAGTCCACTAAAAATGCGGTAACCTTGCAAAGCTGCTACCAAACCGCTAACGGCTGACTCCATGTAGCCTTCGACGCCGGTAAGCTGACCAGCAAAGAATAATTTTGGATTGCTCTTGAGTTGGAAACAACTATTCAAAAACTTGGGTGCATTGATGTATGTATTGCGGTGCATAACACCATAGCGAACAAACTCGGCATCTTTTAGTGCAGGAATCATGCTAAACACACGCTTTTGTTCGCCCCATTTGAGGTGAGTTTGGAATCCCACAAGATTGTACAATGTACCAGTTTGGTTTTCCTTGCGCAGTTGCAAAACAGCGTAAGGTCTTTCGTCAGGTTTGCGCGGATCGCGAAGGCCAACAGGCTTCAAGGGGCCAAAACGCATTGTGTCCGCACCACGGCCTGCCATAACTTCGATGGGCATGCAACCTTCGAAAACGTTGTTTTCAAAATCCTTTAGCTCCACTGTTTCTGCAGTAACGAGGGAATTGTAAAACGCCAAGTACTCGTCCTTGTTCATTGGGCAGTTGATGTAGTCGGCATCGCCTTTGCCATATCTGCTTGCGATAAATGCACTGTCGAAATCGATGGTTTCGGCAGTAACAATGGGTGCAACTGCATCGAAGAAATACAAAAAGTCCTCGCCAAAGATTTGTTGGAAAGCGGGGATCAAGCTTTCGTCTGTCAATGGGCCTGTTGCAACAATAACAAAGTCGTAGCCATCGGTAGACAAGCTGTCTTCGGTATAGTTTTGCATTGTAAAATTGGGGAAACTTTGCAAAGCTTGAGTGATTTGCTGACTAAACAAATCGCGGTCAACTGCAAGTGCGTTACCAGCAGGCACCTTTGTTTGCTCGGCAATTTTGATAACAAGACTGTCCAAAAGGCGCATTTCCGCCTTCAAAAGGCCACTTGATGTGCCGATGTCGTCACTCTTGAAGGAGTTAGAACAAACAACTTCGCAAAGGGTATCTAGTTTGTGGGCTGGAGATTTTTTGTGGGGTTTCATTTCCACAAGGGTAACGTCCACGCCACGCTTCAAAAGATGGTAGGCACTTTCGCAACCAGCGAAGCCACCACCTATAATTTTAACTTTCATTGATTACTTTCGTCCTTGTAGCTGCATCCCTTTGTGGAGCAGACAATAGTTTTTTTGCCACGACTTTCCTTGTAGACAAGTGGCGCTTGGCAAATTGGGCAAAGTTTGCCCGTTGGTACATCCCAAGATACAAAATCGCAGATTGGGTAGTTTGTGCAACCGTAGAAAATTGTACCACGCTTGGATGCACGCTTGATTACATTTCCACCACACTTGGGGCATTGCGCCACCACTTCGGTGATGGGTTTGGTGTTTTTGCAGTTTGGATAGTTAGAGCAAGCAAGATACTTGCCAAAACGGCCTTCACGCTCCAACATTGGCGCACCACAAATATCACAAACAACGTTTGTTTGCTTTGGTGGAGTTTTTTCCTTTAGACTGCGAATATTTGAGCAACTTGGATAGCCACTGCAAGCAAGGTACTTGCCGTATCTACCAGTTTTGATGAGCATTGGTTTGCCACATTTGTCGCAAAGAACATCACTCACTTCGTCTTGAACGTGGATTTTTTCGCCGTGCATTGCAACACTTACCTTTTTATTCAAAGGTTGATAGAAACTGTCTACAACCTTGTACCAAGGCTCGTTGTTATCTTCGATGGAGTCAAGTCGATCTTCCATTTCGGCTGTAAATGCAATGTCTACCACTTCGCCAAAGTATTGTTCGAGGTACTCGGTAACTTGGATGCCCAAGTTTTCTGGAACGAGGTACTTGCCATCCTTTTTGATGTACTCGCGCTTGTACAATGTTTGCATGATTGTAGCATAGGTACTTGGACGACCAATGCCCTTTTCTTCCATCGTCTTGATGATGCTTGCCTCGGTGTAGCGAGTGGGTGGTTTTGTGAACTTTTGTTCACTGGAAAGTTTTACAAGGTTCAAAATGTCGCCCACTTCCAAAGGTGGAAGGGTAACGTTTTCTTCCTTTTCCTCATCATTTTTGCCCTTGGCTTCGGCATAGATTGCAAGATAGCCATCAAATAAAGGTGTTTTGCCCGATGCAGTTAGGCCGTAGTCGCCACAATCAACTGTCACAACTGTGCTATTGAATGTTGCAGGGCTTGCTTGGCTTGCCAAAAAGCGTTCGTAGATGAGTTTGTAAAGAAGATACAAGTTGCGAGAAACCTTGTCCTTGATGGACTCGGGGGTAACATCAAGGTTGATTGGACGAATTGCTTCGTGGGCATCTTGCGCTTGCTTTTTGCTAACGTAGAAATTAGGTTTTGTAGGAACGTACTCTGGGCCGTACTTGTTGGCAATGTACTTGCGCGCTTGGTTTTGCGCATCAGCAGACACGCGAACAGAGTCGGTACGAATGTATGTTACAAGAGCCAAGTGTTCGCCACCGATGTCGATACCTTCGTAAAGTTGTTGTGCAAGCTTCATTGTGGTTTCGCTGGACATCTTGAGTTTGTTTACCGCGTCTTGTTGCATTGTGCTTGTGGTAAACGGTGGTTGTGGCTTACTTACGGCAACTGTCTTTTTAACCTTGGAAACAACAAATGCATTGCTATTGAGTACCGCCAAAGCTTCGTCACACTTGTCTTTGTTGGTAATTTTGAACTTTTTGCCCTTGCGCTCTGTCAAACTTACTTTGAATTGTGGTTTTACACCCTTCTTTTGCAAGATGGCGGAAACGTTCCAATATTCCTCTGGTTTGAAGTTCAAAATTTCCTTTTCGCGGTCAACAATGATACGCAAAGCTGCCGATTGAACACGGCCTGCGGA
>JAZRHU010000003.1:0-41395 GCA_045644945.1 Candidatus Fimimonas sp.
AGCTTGCTTGCTCTAAAACGACGTTCGCCGGCAATGATCATAAAGCGTTTGCCGATTGGTGTAACAACGATAGGTTGAATTACGCCATGCATCTTGATGCTTTCGGCAAGTTCTGCAAGCGCATCTTCGTCAAAAGTTTTACGTGGTTGCTCGTAGTTGGGGTCGATTTCCATCAAGGATATCATCACAACTCCGTCTTGACTTTTGTTTTCGTCATTTTGTGGAACAACGTCAAAATCGTTCATTCCCATCAAAGAGGCAAAGCCTCTGCCTAGTCCTTTGTTTGTTGGTTTTGCTGCCATTGTGGTCTATTCCTCTCTTTGTAAAAATTGTTCAGTTAGTGCATCGTATGCTTTTGCACCGCTAGATGTTGGCGAATGCAAAAAGATTGGCACGCCAAAACTTGGTGACTCTACCAAGCGAATGTTGCGTGGAATGGGTACGGTGTACATTTTTTCGCCAAAGTATTTGTAGATTTCCGCAGTAACTTGTTTGGACATTGTTGTGCGAGAGTCGTACATTGTCAAAACAACGCCGTTGATATTCAAATTGGAGTTGAGGCGCATTTTGACAATCTTGATGGTGTTCATCAATTGGCTCAAACCTTCCAATGCAAAAAATTCGCTTTGGATGGGGATAACTACGCTGTCGCTTGCAACAAGTGCATTCAAAGTCAAAAGTCCCAAGCTTGGAGGGCAATCAATAAAGATGTAGTCGTAGTCGTTGCGAATTGCAGAAAGACGATTTTTCAAAACGCTTTCTCGAGATGGAACGCTAACAAGGTCAACTTCGGCAGCTGCCAGGTCGATGTTGCAGGGCAAAATGCTCAAATTTTCCACCATAGTGGGGCAAATAACGTCGCTTGCTTCGCAGTCACCCATCAAAAAGTCGTAGCAAGTAAGCTCAAGTTGATTTTTTTCAAGACCGAAACCGCTTGTGCTGTTACCTTGAGGGTCAAAGTCCACAAGAAGTGATTTTCTGCCCTTTTTTGCAACAAAAGCTGCAAGGTTGATTGCTGTGGTTGTCTTGCCGACACCACCTTTTTGGTTAGAAAAACAAATAATTTTACCCATAATTACTCCTTTTTCGCGAAACAAAACAAAATTTTGTCCGCAACAAAACAATGATACCATAGTTTTGGATTTTTTTCAACATAATGTCGCAACAAATACGCCACTATGCAAACTTTAACAAATATATAATAACACATTTTTGCGCAAATTTAAAGAGCATTTTGTATTTTTGTTACAAAAAGATTGCTCAGCAAAATGGCAGTTTTGGTGGGTGCATTTTCCTAAAAACAGTCAAAATTGCAAAAGTGTTTGACCTGCGAGGGATTTGTTGCCAAAATTTGCACGTAGATGTTGCCTATTTTGATGTCATTTTGCCAAAATTTACAGTTTGCAATGGAAAATTAGCTCAAAAACGTATCAATATGCAACGATTTTTGCTAAATAGTTGAGATTTTTGCGACAAAGTGGTAAAATGGTATCATGAGGTATTCTATGAATTCAACAATCGTTGCCCTTTCCACAGCGCGTGGTCGCAGTGCCATTGCCGTTGTGCGCATGAGTGGCCCAAATGCTATCAATATTGCAAAACAATTTTTTGCACCATTCCCAACCGAGCCCAACTACATCAAAGTTGGCACTTTGAAAACTGCGCACTTTGATGAACACGCGATGTGCGTGTACTTTGCAGGCCCTCGTTCCTACACGGGCGAAGACACTGTCGAGTTCCATTGTCATGGCGGAACGGCCGTTTCGCAAGCGGTGATTGAACAATGTTTGCGTTGTGGTGCGGTTATGGCGCAAAATGGCGAGTTTAGTAAGCGTGCATTTATCAATGGCAAGCAAAATTTGACCAATGCCGAAGGTATCATCGAAATGATTGATGCGGAAACTGCATCCGCAGCCAAAGCTGGCGCAAATTTGTTGGAAAACAAGCTTGGTAAGCGCGTGATTGAGCTCCAGGACAAATTGCTCGACCTGATTTCCGCATGCGAAGCAACCTTGGACTACCCCGAAGAGGACTTGGAGTTGCCAACAACAGCAACCGTTGCGCAAGGTCTTGGGGAAATTTCCCAAACTTTGGCGGGTATCATTGCGACATCAGCACTGGGCAAAGTTGCAAAGTACGGTATCGACGTTGCCATCGTTGGTGCGCCAAACGTGGGCAAATCCTCCCTTTTGAATGCACTTTTGGGTACGGACCGCGCCATTGTTTCCGGAATTGAAGGCACAACTCGCGATATTTTGACGGAAAGCGCCTACTACCGCGATATCAAATTCAACTTTATCGACACAGCCGGCATCCGCGATACCGATAACGAAATCGAAGCGGAAGGCATCAAGCGTGCAAAGGCCGCAGCGCAAAAGGCGGATGTAATTTTGTACGTTGTCGACAACCCCAACGACCAAAGCGTTTTCGAGACGGAAATCCCACTCATCAAGGTATACAACAAGGCGGATTTGGGCACAAAAACACAGCTTTTGGCTAACGAGATTGCCATCTCCGCAAAAAGTGGCGATGTGGAGGAGCTAAAACAACGTCTTTACGACATGTTCAACGCTGGCGAAATTCAAACATCCGACTTGCTCATCACAAACGAAAGACACCTTTCCTGTTTGACACAAGCAAAGGTGCAAATTGACGTTGCTCTCGAGGAAACTCAACGTGCAACTTTGGATATTGTAACAAGTGCAATGCGTGACGCGTGGGCAACCCTTGGGGAAATCACCGGCACAAGCGCACAAGAAAGCATTATCGATCGAATTTACTCCAAGTTCTGCCTTGGAAAGTAGCACCAAATAGCAAAAAAGTTTGTGGTGTTTTGCGCAAAACAAATTTGGCAAAATTTAGCATAAATTTGAAAAATCGCGACCACGTGGTGTGTTTTTAAGTATAATTTTACACAAGTTTAACAAATTTTAGAGGTAAAAAGTGACAAATTTTGATGTAATTGTTGTTGGCGCAGGTCACGCCGGATGCGAAGCGGGATTAGCTTGCGCGCGTCTTGGATGCAAGACCTTGATGCTGGCAACAAACCTTGATACAGTTGCATATCTTGCTTGCAACCCAAGCATTGGTGGCACAGCCAAAGGCCAAATCGTGCGCGAAATCGACGCTCTCGGTGGCGAAATGGCGCTAAATGCCGACAAAAGCTTGTTGCAAATGCGCATGCTCAACCGTGGCAAAGGACCCGCAGTGTACTCTCCACGCGCCCAAGTAGACAAAAACTTGTACCACGTCAACATGAAAAAGACGGTGGAAAGCACCCCCAACTTGTATCTCCGTCAAGGGGAAGCGACCAAGGTAGAAGTGGCTGATGGTATCTTTACAGTTACCACCGCCGTAGACCTGCAATACACCGCAAAAGCGGTAATTTTGTGTTGTGGTGTGTATCTCAACTCTCGCACGTTGGTGGGCGCATGCGTTCGCGAAAGTGGCCCAAACGGCTTTGCAAATGCAAAATTGCTCACCCAAAGCTTGGTGGATCTTGGCTTTACTGTGCGCCGTTTCAAAACAGGTACACCTGCTCGTGTGCGACTTACATCCATCGACCTTGCTAAAACTGTGGAGCAAGAAGGCGAAAGTGACGTTACGCCATTTTCCTATCTAACAGACAGTATTCCATCTACAAAACGTAGTTGCTACCTTACCTACACAACGGAAAAAACAAAGCACGTGGTGCTAGAAAACAAACATTTGGCGCCACTTTACAATGGTAGTATCAACGGTGTTGGCCCACGCTACTGCCCCAGTTTGGAGGACAAAATTGTTCGCTTTTCCGACAAGGATCGTCATCAAATCTTCTTGGAACCCGAGTCGGAAGATACCTGCGAGTTCTACGTTCAAGGCGCATCCACAAGCATGCCAGCAAGCGTGCAATTGCAAATTTACCACTCCATCGAAGGTTTGGAAAATGTGGAAATCATGCGCGATGCCTACGCTATCGAGTACGATTGTATCGATGCTACCGAGCTTGATGCAACGCTGATGTCCAAAAATATCCCGGGCTTGTTCTTTGCGGGTCAAATCAACGGCACAAGTGGCTACGAAGAGGCCGGTGCGCAAGGTTTGGTTGCAGGCATCAACGCCCAAAGATTTGTTTGCGATTTGAGCCCTGTAACTTTCCGCCGAGATAACAGCTACATTGGTGTGTTGATTGACGACATCACTACAAAGGAAACTTTCGAACCCTACCGCATGATGACAAGTCGCGCCGAACACCGACTTGTTTTGCGCCAAGACAACGCCGACCTAAGATTGACGGAAATTGGCCGACAAATTGGCCTCGTAAGTGACGAAAGATACGCCAAGTATCTCCGCAAAAAGGAACAAATGGCCCTTTGCGAAAAGCAACTCAAAATTGTTGTGTCCCCAAAAGTGTACGGCCCATTGTTCGAAGGTAAAAACGAACCTGTTACTGGCGCAGGCTTGACGGTTGACGAAATGCTCCGCCGTACAAACATCACAATCAAGGATATTCAAACCCTTGGCTACTTTGCGGATATCGATGCCGATGCCCTTGCTGAAGTGGAAATTGAGTGCAAGTATCGCGGATATATCCAAAAGGAAATGGAAGCAATTGCCCAAGCTGCCAAGTTGGAAAACAAGCCTTTGCCAGATGATATCGACTACCTTGCCATCGACGGACTTCGCCTGGAAGCACGACAAAAACTGCAAAAAATCCGCCCCAAAAACCTTGGTCAAGCGGGCCGTATTAGCGGTGTTTCCCCCGCAGACGTGCAAATTTTGATTGTCTACCTTGCCCAACGTGGACAGTAGTTTTGCAACAAAGTGACACTTTAACCGCCACTTTTGTATGTGTTAAACCCCACTTTTGTGACATTTAAACATTTTGGTAAAAATGCTGTGTCTTTTGTGAGTGTCCAACAACTTGTCTAAAATCAACTGTAAAGTTCGCTTCAAAGCAATCGTTTATCGCTGATGTTTTTTCAAGACACTAGTATGGAAAGTTGAAAAGCCTCCCACCATGGGGGAGGTGGCAGCAGTATGCTGACGGAGAGGGCTGTTTATAAGCGCACCCTCTCACCCGCTTGCGCAGGAGCTCTCCCAAAGGGCGAGCCGTTTATTTGTTCACTCCATAGTTGTTGTTACAGTGTGACCTAAAATTGACAATCGCAATATTCAAAACAAAACCTAAATCAATCTAACGACAAATCAACCAAACCCATGAAACAATTTATTCTCGAAAACACCAATATCGACTTGACGGAAAAGATGGTAGAGCAACTCAACTTCTACTGTGACTTTTTGCGCGAAGAAAACGAAAAGTACAACCTCACCGCCATTACGGAAAAACCGGAAGTTTGGGAAAAGCACTTTGCTGATAGCATCCTTGGCGCAGTTGCCATTCCACAAAACGCAACCCTGTGCGATATCGGCAGTGGCGCAGGCTTCCCCGCTTTGCCCTTGAAGGTTGCCCGCCCCGACTTGAAAGTCACTTTGGTAGATAGTCTTGCCAAGCGCATCAACTTTGTGACAATGCTTTGCGACCGCATTGGTGTTGCAGGCAGATTTGTTCACAGCCGCGCCGAGGACTTTGCCAAAACCCACTCGGAAATGTTTGACGTTGCCACCGCGCGTGCCGTTGCCCCATTGCCAATTTTGTTGGAGTACACCGCACAAATTGTAAAGCTTGGCGGAATTGTGCTTGCCTACAAAACCACTTTAGACGAAGTGGACGAAGGCAAAAATGCCGCCAAAGTTCTTGGACTCAAGCTGGAAAAGCACTTCTCCTTTACTTTGCCAAACGGCAGTAGCCGTTGTTTGCTTGTTTACCGCAAGGTTGCCCACACTCCACGCGTTTATCCACGCGGACAAAACAAACCCCGCAAAATGCCATTGTAGGCGCCAAAAGCACAACAAAACCCAACAAAACGAAGGAGTGCAAAATGAACTGGTTGTTTGTTGATGACCTCAAACGAGGCCTTGGTAATACCTATATACAACTGAGCGAGTCCGCAGATAGAAATCAGTACAAGGACGAGCTTTTGTATGCTTGTTTGCACGATATTGCCGACAATTTTGTTTGCGAAGGTAGCAAAGGCAACTATCTCTACGAACTTGTTTGTCTGTTGCCCGACAAAGAGTTTTTTAGGGACAAAGTGGCCGAACGCTTGATGGGTACTGTGTCGCACAAAGCGTCTTTCTTGGCACAAATGCTAGACTTTTTGTCTTGCTTTGCTTACGACGGAGACAAAGTTGCCAAGCAAACGGTAGAAGATTTTTACCAACAATTTATCAGCAAAGGCAAATGGACGTCCAACAAAATTGGTGGCTACGACTATTTGTGCATAAAAATGCGTCAGTTGTTTGGTATCAAAAAAGTCCTCCAAATTTTGGACGATATCCCAAAACTCCCCATAACCTTGCACAATGTAGGTTGGTTTGTGGGTTCAATCAAACGCAGATACAAAAACAATGCAAAAATCCAAAGCATTGCAGAAGAGGACTATGTTTGCTCCTATCCTGAGCGTGACCACACTTTTGAGGAGTTTTTGTCCATTATCAAACAAAACGACGTGCCATATTGCTTTGCAGATTGGGTAACGGAAGAGGAATTTCAAAAGTGTGTTGACTTCTTGCAACAATGTGACGATGCGGAGCTTATCGGCAAAATTTTGGAAAATGGCTTCCAGGAAAGCTCCCCCAAAAACCAACTGGACGTGCAATTGCTTTTGCAAATCAAGGACAAGTTTGGTAGCGCGATCGAAGAGCACGTCTATGCAACGTTGGGATATATCAAGTCGCCAATTGTTTTGCAAATTGGTCTAGAGCTAGTAGATAACAACAAGTATCTAGATCATGCAATACACATGTTGATGACAAACTACAACAGCAGTTTGCGATACGTACTTGCCAATGCATACAACAAAGTGAAATTTGTGTTTAGACGTTACCATCCAATTGTTTACTGGACAACAGACTTTATGAACACAACCAAAAAACAGATGCCAGACGAAATTTTGTTTATTGCGTATAACAAATGTTACTCGTCTTTTCAAAGATCCTTTGTTGTGGATTGTATGCACAAAAGAAAGCTACTCACAAAGGATTTTGTGGAAGAGCTAAAGCACGATGCCGACTACGATATCTGCAAAAAAGCATACAAGTGGTCTAGAAAATTGTATAATCAAGATTGATTTCCGATTGCAAAAACCCACCACGTGTCCGCGAAAAATGCATGTTTTGCACAAAATAGAGAAAAATCCGCAACAAAAAAGAACCTTGAGATATTTCAAGGTTCTTTTCTATTTGTTAATTTTGCAATTGTTATCTACGTTTTTTCTTTTCGCTACGGTACACAAAGTTAAGTGTTTTGCGTGGAGCGTTAAGCGAATTCAAAATGTTGCTTTGTTGCTTTGGAGAAACAACAATGTGTCTGTTTACACCTTGGCCTTCGCTTTCGGTAGTAACGTATTTGCTGTTTTGGAGCGCTGTGTGGATGATGCGTCTTTCGTATGGATTCATTGGCTCAAGGCTAACTGCAACGCCTGTGCGCTTTACCTTTTGTTCGATATTGCCAGCCAACTTTTTGAGAGTTTTTTCTCTCTTTTGGCGGTAGCCTTCGCAGTCCAAAATTACACGTTTAAAACCGCTGGACTTTTCGTTGAGCATCAAACTGCAAAGGTATTGCAACGCGTCAAGTGTTTCGCCACGGTAACCAATAACGTTGCCTGTGTTTTCGCACTTGATGTTGAGCAAAATTGCATCGTCACTTTGACCAAGTTCCACAACGGCGTCTGTCACGCCCATCTTTGTGATGATGTTTTGCAAAAACTCTTGGATTTTTTGTGCTGGGGTAAGGATTTCGGAAACTTCTACCTTAAAATTGCGCAAAAATCCCCCTTCCTGAAGCACCTTTACTTCCACTTGATCACGATTTAGACCAAGATCTTTCAAGGCATTTTCCACAGCACCGTCAAGAGTCTTGCCGGATGCTTGAATTGTTCGCATAATTACCTCATATAAGTTGCCTTGCCGTTGTCAACAGGGTGTTTAGCAAGGTTTCGTTCAACCATCTTTTCCACAGGAGCCTTCAAAGCCACAGTGGAAAGGAGACTAATCAAGTAGTTGCATACCATGTAGATACCAAATGCGCCTGTGTAGATAAAACCGAAGTAGGCCATCATCAAAGGCATCATCAACATGGTCATTTTGTTGGACTTTTGTTGTTGAGTGTCAACAGATGTTTGTGTGCTTGGGTCTGCCTTTTTCTTTTCCATTGCTTGGGAAACAAACATAGACAAGAAGGAAAGACCAACAGACAAGATTGGCAAAATCATAAGTCCGTTCCAGTTGCCCTTGTCGCCACGCTCACCAGTTTGGAGAACTGCATCACGAATGGTGTTGTACAAAACTTTGCCGTCACCACCGTAGTTGGACATGTCTACAAGTGCTGTAAAGTTGTTGGAACCTTCGTCATACTTTGGCATGATGGATTCCCATGTGTCTGGTTGGGCAATGTTTTGGATCCAAAGCCAGCCTTCTTCCACTTCGGAGTACTTTGCTTGCACCGCTTGACGTGCAGTAACACCAATGTTTGCAAGAAGTTGCTCAAGACTTGCGTCATTTTGAACGGCCTTGATGCTTTGGCTGATTCGTGCATATTCTTCCTTAGTGAAGTCTGCAACGTATTTGCCATCTACAAGTTTACCGCCGTTAGCTTTGTAGCTTTCAACAAACAAATCGTAAGCTTTTTGTTCTGCTTCGGTTGTTGGAGTGATGTTTACAATCTTTTCGGCGTAGGTTTGGTAGTAAGTTTGACTAAGCGCGTTGAAAGTTTGAACAGTACTGTATGTGGAGTAACTGCGCAAACCACCGAACATAATCATGAACACTGCCATTGTAACAATCATTGGCAAACAGCTAGCACCCATGTTGTAGCCGTACTTTTTGAATAGCTTTTGCTTTTCTTCTGCACCCTTTTGAGAGTCTGGGCCGTAGCGCTTGTCGATTTCTGCAATGTATGGTTGCATCAAACCCATCTTTACGGACATCTTTTTGCCACTGTAACGTTGCCAAATGTCCAATGGGAGCATGATAAGCTTCAAAAATACAGTAAACACAACTACTGTCCAGCCGTAGGATCCAATCCAGCCGTGCATTGCCTTTACAAGTTTACCCACAACGTTCAAACTTTCGTCCACTTCCCATGGGTCTACCTTTTCGGCAGTGCAACCGGTAAAGATTGCAAGACAAACTACAACGAGAAGAACAACGTTGAGTATCGAATTAAGTTTTCTTTTCATTTTTTCTCCTAAAAACAATCAATCAACCTGCGCAAAAACGCAAATTGCAAGAGTTTTGGGATTTTGTTCTTTACACGTGCCACTTGGCATTGCCACGCAAGTTTGTTGGGATGGGGTCGAACCCGCCCTTTTTCCAGGGTGCGCAACGGCAAAGGCGCTTTAGCGTTAGCCAACTGCCCTTGATAACCCCAAATTCGCGGTAGGCCTCCATGGAGTACACCGAGCAACTTGGCGTGTAGATACAAGTTTTGCGTCCCTTCCACTTGGAGATGGTCGCCTTGTACAACTTTAGTAGTGCGATGGCAATGTGTTTCATACAAGCTCCGCCCTTTTGAGCAACTTTGTCAAGCTCAAAACAATGTCCTTGTGAAGATATGGCTCACTTTTGCGAGGGATTATCACCAAATTGAACCCGCCCTTCACTTGGGGCATAAGTGTGGCCATTACCGCCTTCATTTGACGGCGTATGCGGTTGCGTTCAACTGCTCCACCGTACTTTTTGCTGACGGAAAAACCCACCTTAGATTGGGATATATTGCTTGTGCAGTAAAGTATCAAAAAATTCCTGTCACCCACGCTTTTGGCGTGTTTGTACACGTAGTTGTATTGATAGTTTTTTTTAAGTCTGTAGATAGACTTCAAGTCGATTTTCCCCTAATTATGCGGAAAGTTCGTGACGACCCTTAGCACGACGACGTGCAAGAACTCTGCGGCCACCAGTTGTCTTCATTCTAGCGCGGAAACCGTGTACTTTGCTTCTTTGTCTTTTCTTGGGTTGGTAAGTTCTTTTCATTTTTCTTTCTCCTTTATGCCAGCGCTTTCGCGCCAAAAATTATCCATTTTGTTATGCAAAACACCCCACACTTGCAAAAGCGCATATTGATGAGCATAGCATACATCGGTATTTTATCAAAACAAACGCACAAAGTCAAGTATTTGGCAGTTTTTCCCTTGCAGGTTTTGCGGAAATTTGTTTGTTTATTGTATATAAATATACAAATAGCAAAAAACACAACAATATTGTTGCCAATATCGTAGGGCGCGACGCGTAAAGCCAACAGTATAGTGATGGCTTCCACTTTTGGGCGATGTGTGAGGTAAAATCACAAAAGGCCCCCTTTGTGTAAAGGGGGCTGTCGGTTTTGCCGACTGTGGGATTGTCCAAAGAACCAATTTACAATCCCTCAGGCACTTTCGTGCCAGCTCCCTTTACACAAGGGCGCCTCAAATCAAGGTATCAACAACGTAGGGCGCGACCACCCATTCCCGCCGAAACTAATAACCGCATTGTAGGGGTAGGCTATCAGCCTCCCGAATAGAAACACATCCAACTTCAACGGGAGCAAGCCTTTTCCCCGGTCGCAAGCATAGCATTGCTCCCCGCTTTGGCTACAAACAACTCACAGGGTTGTTTGCTTTACGCGTCGCGCCCTACAAATAAAATGAACACCACACCGTAGGGCCTATTCCATATCCGCCCGCAATTACCAATAAACACAATGTTATCAACAACATAACGTAGGGCGGGGGCTTGCTCCCGCCGATATTTAAAGTACGCATCATTATCAAGCCTCTCACTTTGGGAGAGGTGGCATGCGTTAGCATGACGGAGAGGGCAAAATGTCCCGCAAAAATGTGACAAAAGCAAATTTACACAAAACGCTTGACTAATCAATTTTGTTATAGTAGAATAAAAAGGCTGTGGAACAAAGTTCCAAATATAAAGGGCGAGGTGCGATATGAAACAAGGTATACATCCAAATTATCATGAAGCGACTGTTGTATGTGCTTGTGGCGCAACATTTGTAACAGGTACAACCAAGAACACAAACACAATCAAGGTTGAAATCTGCAACAAGTGTCACCCCTACTTTACAGGTAAACAAAAACTTGTAGATGCAGGCGGACGTGTTGACAAGTTCAAGAAAAAGTACGGCTTGCAATAATGATATAAAACAACAAGAGAGTAACGGATGCGTTACTCTCTTTTTTGTTGCTTTAGTTGCCTTTTGCTAGTCAAATCCCTGCGTCACACAAACGCTCCTTGTTCTACTAGTGCCACATTTTGCATTGCATTGTTACCACCTCAACAACTTTGCAGCAAAATATAACACAGTTTAGCAAAATGGTATTGAAAAATGCAAAGCAGTTTGGTATAATAAAATTGTAACTAGCAAATTGGCAGGTGTACCATGGATTTGAACAAAATGTTCCTTGAGGAAGACAACTTCCCCAAGAAAATAACTTCATACGAAGAGCGCGACTGGGGCATTTTGTTCTACGACAAAAACAACCGGCTATCCCGCGACTCCAACCATGCCCTCATCTACGAGCAAAAGGTGCAAGATATCGACCAAGTTTTGCAAGAAATTGTACAATTCTACCAAGAAAAGGACATCTTTCCAAGCATCTATCAAGCCATTGATGACGAGGGATATTTTATGAGAATCTCAGAGAAGCTAGAAGAGCTAGGCTTTGAGGTTGTTGTTGAGTCACGCGATTTCATGGCTTTGACGGATGAAAACACCTTAGATCCCAATGAGCAAATCGTAGTAAAAAGGGTAACCGAGTGGAACGACGACTTTACTACAGAAATATTCCATAAGTCGGACAAACTTTTGGAGATGTCCATCACAAAAAAAGCATTGCAAAATCCTAACACATTGTTTTTTGTTGCCTATTTGGATGATGTACCTGTTGGCTTGTTGCGCAGTCACATTACAAATGATGTGTGCCGCGTGAACAATCTACAAGTATCCAAAGATTACCCAAACATTGGCGTGGATAGCACCTTGATATATCATTTTGTTGAGTATTGTCATCAAAATAACATGGAAAACTGCTACCTTTGGCCCGATGATGAATTTACCAAACAAATCTACCACCAAGCAGGATTTAGAGTTGTGGAAACAAAACGCGTTTCCTACGCAATTTACATAGGTGAGGGCTATTCGGTAGAGGATAGATTGAAATTCGGCATGGGCGACTTTAAATATGCTATGTACAAAAACCCCGGCAAAACAATACTCTACTCTGGCATTGTTGCCACAGTTTTGCTCATAATTACATTGCTATTCAAGACTGCCGGAGGGGGTCTGGCACTATTTTTTTATCCGTTATCATGGCTATGCTATGTGTTGGATAGGTTGTCCATAAATACGAACCTGCGAAAATATAGAAAATACAAAGCTGAGGCAAATTTTGAAAAGATACATCGTATACCGTGGCCAAATTCAGACTTGGCAAAGGCATTTTCGGGGTTTCACACAGGCAGGGATTACGGGCCTTTTAGTTTTACAATCGCATTGTGGATCATGTCCATAATAGCGGCCCCTTTCCCTCCCAGTTAATCATTCCAAGGTAATACAAAGAGAGTAACGGATGCGTTACTCTCTTTTTTGTGGAAAAATGTTGAAATTTACTGCGTATGATGGTATAATAATTGTACAAAACAAGTTGTAAGTGTAGACCACCGTTGGTAATGCGGTAAGTATTGGAAGGAGGGCAATAAAGTGAAAAAAATATCGATTGTTCTACTGTGCGTGTTGCTTTTGGTTACGTTAACAGGTTGCAATGCTCTTTTTGGCAACATAAGAATTGATGACCCTAGTAGATACGGAGAATATTCCACGAAGGACAGTTTTTTGCCGCAAGATATAACAGAATACACAGTAAACAAGTATTCTTGCAACATCTATGCGTATTTTGATATTTGTCACCAACTCTATTTGGATATAACTGTTACAAAAGAGCAGTTTGAGTTGATTATATCTGAAGCAAGAAAAAACAAAGATTTCAAATACGAAAAACAATCATACTACGACGAAGACTACATCGAAATTGTGATGTGTGATTCATACGATATTTATGATCACGACGAAGATTCTCCCGAAAAAAAAGTTGGTTGGGCCGATATTGACAAAATAATATATAACCCCCAGACACTAAACATAATTTTCGTTTGCTTTCATGCAAATGACACAGGTGTTTATCCACTAAATGAGGTTGAGTATTTCAACAGGTTTTCTATTGATGAAACCGAATATGTGGAAAACATTGAAGAAAACGAACAAAAGTAAATTAGAATCAAAAAAGGCCACTCGATTGAGTGGTCTTTTTTATGCTATTTTGCAAATTTTACATTACTCTTCACTATTTTGCAACTTGGCGGTTTGGTCGGCAAGGCGGAGAGCCTCTACCATTTCGCCAATGTCGCCATTCATAAAGTTTTCGATGGAGTACAACGTCAAACCAATGCGGTGGTCGGTAACACGTCCTTGTGGGAAGTTGTATGTGCGGATACGCTCACTGCGGTCGCCTGTGCCAACTTGGCTTTTGCGCGCTGCGGCGTATTCGGCATCGGCTTGAGTTTGGTAGAAGTCGTACAATTTGGACTTCAGGATGTTGTACGCCTTTTCGCGGTTTTTGATTTGGCTACGCTCGTCTTGGCAGGCAACAACAATACCTGTTGGCAAGTGTGTGATACGGATGGCGGACTCTGTCTTGTTTACGTGTTGTCCGCCAGCGCCACTACTGCGGTAGGTGTCGATTTTGAGATCCTTGTCCAAAATTTCGATGTCCACGTCGGGTGCTTCGGGCAAAACGGCAACTGTGATGGTGCTTGTGTGGATACGTCCTTGGCTTTCGGTATCGGGCACACGTTGAACGCGGTGTACGCCACTTTCGAACTTAAACTTGGAGTAAGCGCCTTCGCCCACAACCATGAAGGAACCTTCCTTTAGGCCACCAAGTTCGTTTTCGTCAATGTTGATTTCCTCAATCTTCCAACGGTTTTTGTCGGCAAACATGTAGTACATACGTCTGATTTCGTTGGCAAACAATGCTGCTTCTTCGCCACCGGCACCGGCACGCACTTCGATGATAACGTTTTTGTCGTCGTTGGGGTCCTTTGGCAAAAGCAAAACTTTAAGTTGGTCGTTGAGCTCTTCGATTTGCTTCTTTTGGAAGTTGATGTCTTCGTGCAAGAGTGCAAGCATTTCCTTGTCTGTTTCCATTTCGGCAAGTTCAAGGTTGGCTTCCAGTTCGCTCTTGGCCTTTTTGTATTGTTCGTAGCACTCTACGATTGGTCTAAGGTTGGAGTGTTCCTTTACCAACTTTTTCCATTGGCTATTGTTTGCGATAACCTCTGGCTTGGAGATTTCTTCTGTCAAAAACTCGTAACGAGCAACAATTTTGTCTAATTTTTGTGTCATATTTACCTCTTCGACCACGTTGTTAGAATTGTTTTAGCATTGGTCGATTATATTTTAATTCTTCTTATCGATAGCCCTCTCACCCACTAGCGTGGGAGCTCTCCCATGGTGAGAGCCTTGGTTGCTCTGTCAAGTTTTTACATAGCCTCCACCTTTGGGGGAGGTGGCAACGGAGTTGACGGAGAGGGCCTTTGTGGTCGATATCATATTGATTTTGTGTGAATATTGTAGGGAAGGGGTTGCCCCTCTCGTTATGCAATCTACTTCAATTTTGCAATAACAATGCGGTCGTTGTTGGAGTAGTCCTTTAGGCACTCAACGTCGAATTTGTCTTCGAGCAAATGGCAAACTGCTGGGCCTTGGTTGTAGCCAATTTCCAAAACAAGCACACCGCCCTTTTTCAAGTGGTCGGCAGACTCTCTTGCCAAATCTCGGTAGAAGTTCAAACCATCCTTGCCACCATCAAGTGCAAGGTGTGGTTCGTAGTCGCGTACGCTTGTGTCAAGTGTTGCAACAACGTCACTTTCGATGTATGGTGGGTTGCAAACGATAACGTCAAACTTTCCGTTGATTTTTTCAAACATATTTGTTTTGACTACCTTTGCTTTGGCCTTGAGCTTGTAGTTGTTCAACTTGGCAATGGCAAGCGCATCCTTGCTGATGTCGCCCAAGGTTACCTTTGCGCCCTTTTCAAGCGCAATTGTGATGCCCAAAACGCCACTGCCACAGCACAAATCCAACACTTTGGATTTTTTGTCGATGTACTTCAAAGCTTGTTCGCAAACAAGTTCGGTTTCTTGTCGAGGGATAAGCACGTTTTTGTCAATTTGGAAGTTTCTGCCAAAAAACTCCGCAGTGCCAATTGCTTGTTGCCAAGGTTGGCCTGCTTTGATACCATCGCATGCCTTTTGCAAACGAAGCACCCAGCCATAAGGAATTTTTAGCTCTTTGGTTAGTGCATCTGCCTTTACGTGCAACACCGCAGTTGTAAGCCAGTCGATATCTCCTGTGCCCACAAGTGTTGGAAGTTCCGAATCAGCAACCGCTTGTTTGAATTCGTCCACAGTTAGTGGTGCAGGGAACTTTACTTCGGCAATGGTTGGGTCGGCATCCATTTCCAAAACGGCCACAAAGGACTTGATTGCCACTTCGCACATGTCGTCAGTTGGCTCTTTGGTTGTGATCTTTTGGAATTGCTTGCCCATCCATTTTAGTGGTTTGAACAAAAAGAAGTTGCTGTTTGCAAGTAGCATAAGCACTTCGTAGCTAACGCCAGCAGTAAGTGGAAGCATTGCAATTTTCAAAAGTGCGCGTAGCCACCAGTTTTCCTTTTCCAGGAAGATTGTCACGTTGCATGCAGCGCAAACAACGTCCAAAACCATCATCAAGATGACGGAAAGCACAACGGTAAACACCAAAAAGCTTGTGCCACAACGATCGTGGTAACGACTGCACTTTTGCACGTTTTCCACAGTTAGTGGAAGCTCGCTTTCGTAGCAGGCAATGGTTTTGTGCTCAGCACCGTGGTACATAAACACGCGTTTGATTTCCTTCATTTTGGAAACAAGCGACATGTATCCCACAAGCACGCCCATCTTGGCTACCCCTTCGATAAGGGATTTTAGCCATGCCCAATCAAGGCTATCCACGTCCAATTGGAACAAGGCAAACACGCCCGTTGTGATGGCCGTTGGAAGCACAACAAAAAGTCCAAGCGCAAGCGCAAGGCCCAGCAATGTGGATACAAACATCAATCCACCCATGCTTTCGTTGGAGGTTTCAATTTCCTCTTCGATAAGCAACTCGGCAGATTTGGAAATGATTTTTGTGCCATCCATCATGGAAACAACAAGATTTATGATTCCACGCAAAAATGGAATTTTTTTATACCAAGGTTTTTTTGTAGCGAGGCGAGTAGTTTCGGTGCGCATTTGACCAAGTTCGTCACGAACTGTCAAGGCCATGCTTGTTGCACCGCGCATCATTACGCCTTCGATAACGGCTTGACCGCCAATTTTAGTTTTCATATTTAGCTCCTAAAAAACAAGCGCAAACTTGTCATTGTCTACATTGTACCAAATTTTCCATTTTTGTACAACTATTTGCGCAATATATTGTAAATATCTAACTATATGCAAAAAACTGCCCTCCCCTATGATACGGAGAGGGAAACAAAAATGCCCTCTCACCTGCTTGCGCAGGAGCTCCCCAGAGGGGCGAGCCTTGTTTTGTGAACACTGTATGGGGCGTTGTACCCGCAAAAAAAGGACAGACCAATTTGTCTGTCCTTTTGTGTTAGTTTTGCATTTGCAATTTTTTGTTTTCCAGTTTTTTGAGGACAATTTTGCCGGCAATCATCACAAGTGACATCACAGCAACGGCAACAACAATAAATATCCACGCGCTGGTTGGGATTTGTACGGTCAAAACCATTGCTTTGGATGGATCGAGTGCAATTGCATCTTTAAAGAAGTTGTTGTACACAAGTGGCACAAGTATCAAAAATGCAGGCACACCAATGGTGCTTATCATGCCGATGCCAAAGTCCAACCAATCGTATGGATGCATGATTACCCACAAACCAACCACGCCAATGCTTGTCATTGCAATCATGGCAGTTGTTGTTATTTGTGCCGAGTTAACCATGCCGTTTGACTCAACGTCAAGGCCAATGTTGCGCATAAAGATGTAAGTCAATGCTACCGCACCAAACATCGCAATGCCGTTTGGCAGGGTGTTTTTTAGAATGTTCTTTACAAAACTGCCCTTGATACGCTCATGATTGGGCTTCAACGCAAGCAAAAACGCAGGGATACCATTTACAAAAAACTCAACTGCGTACAAGTTTTGTGGTGCAAATGGGTAACTGTATGGCAAAAACAACAACAAGATTGTTGTGCACACTGTCATACATGTTTTCATCAAGAACAAGGACGAGCTGTTTTGTACGTTGTTTACAACTTGACGGCCTTCGGCAACAACGTTTGGTAGACTACTAAATTTGTTGTCCATCAGCACCAAGTTGGCAGCGGTTTTGGCTGCATCGGTACCACAACCAACGGAGATGGCGCAGTCACTTTCGCGCATGGCCAAGATGTCGTTTACGCCGTCCCCTGTCATGGCAACTGTGTGGCCATTGGCCTTCATTGCCTTGACAAGTATCGCCTTTTGTTCGGGGGTTACGCGACCAAAAACTGTGTAGTCGTTGGCAACTTCCCAAACTTGTTCATCACTTAGGCCCTCCAAGGAAATGTACTTTTCCGCACCGGCAACGCCCACCTTTTGAGCAATCACCGATACCGCAAGTGGATTGTCACCGGAGATAACCTTTACTTGAACGTCATTTTCCACAAACCACTTGATGATTTGTGGTGCATCGGCACGGATTGTGTCTTGAAGCAAAACTATTCCGCAAGGAACAAGGTTTGTAACGTTGTCTTCTTGGATTGGATCGGCACTTTGGCCTACTGCAAGCACACGCAATCCTTTGGCAAGATACGTTTCAATTTGTTGGAAGAACTGTTCGTTGCCTTCGCGCTTGAACATAAATTCCGCCGCACCCAAGGCAATTGTTTCGCCAAACTGTGTTGTCACTGCGGAAAACTTACGCGCTGAGCTAAATGGCAAAACCGCAGTTGTTTGTAGCGGTGTGATGTCTTTGAGATAGTCTCTTACCGCAGTTGCTGTGGCGTTGTTATCTTTGGTGCCAGCAACAAGTGTTGCAAGCAGTTGTTTGAGCTGTATTTCCCCAATGCCAATGGGTAGGATTTGTTCCACCGTCATGCTTCCATCGGTGATGGTGCCCGTTTTATCAAGGCACAACGTGTCCACACGGGCAAGCATTTCGATACAAGGCAATTCTCGCACAAGCACCTTTTTGCGAGCAAGTTTAAACGCGCCAACGGCAAGAGTCATACTTGTTAGTAGCACCATACCGCTTGGTACCATACCAATCATGCTACCTGCGGCACTTACAATAGCATTGTTAACTGTGTTTTTTATTTCCGCAACGCCTTGGAAGTATTGACCTACAACGTTATCAACACCAACAAGGGTGGCAATTTCGGCACTGGTAAAGAATGTTGCAATACCAAGTGGGAAGATGATGATTGCAATAATCTTGATGATGGACATGATACCCTTAAAGATACGCGAGTCGGGCGTTTTTGCACGCTTTACCTTGGCGGAAAGTTGCTCGATGTAGTTATCCTTTCCAACTGCGGTCACTTGGCAGGTACAGTTGCCAGAAACAACAAAGCTTCCGCTGTACAACGTGTCGCCAACTCTCTTTTTGATTGGCTCGCTTTCGCCCGTAAGCATGGATTCGTTTACTTCCACTTCGCCATCAAGGAGGATAGCATCGGTGCAAATTTGCTTGCCTGCCGAGTACAGCACAATGTCGTCCAAAACAATTTGTTGTGTTTTGATGTTTTGTTGTTTGCCATCGCGCACAACGTCAACGGTGGGCTCACTAACAATGGACAGCTTTTCTACGGCAATTTTACTGCGGATTTCTTGGAAAATGCCCACAACTGTGTTTGCCATGATAACCACAACAAACATCATGTTGGACCAGCTTCCGCAAAGTGCCATCAACAAAAAGATGATAAATCCCAGCAAGTTGAAAAAGGTGCAAATGTTTGTTACAAAAATTTGCAAGTAGCTTTTGCCTACAACCTTTTTGACTTTGTTGGTTTGCTTGGCATTGACGCGCATTGCAACCTCTTCCGCCGTTAAACCAACATTGATGTCTGGTTTGGTGTATTGGTATTGTGTTTGTTTTTGTTTCATACGACCTCTGTAATAAATAGTCCTCAACAAATTTGGTTATTGTTTTAGACTACAAAAATCTCTTGTTAATTGTAGGGGAGGATACCATCCTCCCGCATCGCAAAAATCATTTATTGTAGGGGAGGATACCATCCTCCCGCATTTGTTACCTATCTAACTTTGGAAAATTGCCACTACTTGGATTGTGGTTTTTCGCCACGAAGTTTAAGTGTTGGGCAGGCGTTCAAAGACAAATCTCCAAACTCGCCATTTAGATACATAAAGTAGCCACGTGATGCAATCATTGCGGCGTTATCTCCACACAAATTGAGTTGTGGCAAGCACACACGGATTCCGTCGCTTTCAAACTCCTTCATGCGCTCACGAAGGTAGCTGTTTGCACCAACGCCACCGGCAACGGCAACAGTATCAAGACCACTTTGCTTGGTGTGCAAGCGCAATGTGTCAATCAAGCCATCAATTGCCGAGTGGTTGAAGGAGCAAGCAATGTCAGCAGGGACAATTTCCTCGCCCTTTTGCACTGCATTGTGTACTGTGTTGATAACGGCAGTTTTAAGTCCGCTGTAACTAAAGTTGCCGTTGGAAATTACCACCGAGTGGAACTTGTAGGTTGGGTTTCCGGCCTTTGCAAGTTTGTCCACGTGTGGGCCACCTGGGTAGGGCAGTTTCAACACGCGCGCCACCTTGTCGAAAGCTTCACCAACGGCATCGTCAACTGTGGATGCAAGCACGGTGTACTTGTCGTAGTCCTCCACGCGCACAACTGCGGTATGTCCGCCACTTGTAAGCAGGCACATGTATGGTGGCTCAAGGTCGGGGTAGGTGATGTAGTTTGCGCAAATGTGACCTTCGATGTGGTTGACAGCAATAAGTGGCAATCCGCTTGCTTGACTTAGTCCCTTTGCAAAGGATACACCAACAAGCAACGCTCCAACAAGTCCTGCGCCGTAGGTAACGGCAATGGCATCGATGTCTTTCAAGGTTAGGTTTGCCTCTTCAAGTGCCAATCTTACCACTTCGTCCACCACTTGGATGTGGTTTCGGCTGGCAATTTCTGGCACAACACCGCCGTAGAGTTTGTGTATGTCAATTTGGGAAAACACCACGTTGGACAAAATTTCCCTGCCGTTTTTAACAACGGAAGCGGCCGTTTCGTCACAGGATGATTCAATTCCCAAAATGAGTATGTCTTTTTGATTGTTTTGCATGTTTCTTTCCTTGTTGGAAGTGCCAAGTTTGTAGTTTTCCACCGCACTCCCAAAACTTCTCATTGTAGTAATATAATAAAACTTTACAACATATTTGTCAATAGAAAAGAGTTTTGTTGCACCAGCAAGAAAAGTTTTGCCAAGCAACAACTGCCATCGTTTTTGCGAACATAACGACAATCACAAGTGCAAACGGTGCAACAAGCAGATGGAACAGTCATCAAAAAACACCACGTGTGCGCAAAAAAATGCCACGTACCCACAAAAAACAAAAAAAAGACCACTCGTTTGAGTGGTCTTTGTGATGATTTTAGTTGATACTATGCAAACAACTTGTCTGTCAACTCTTTGATTTGTGCAAAGCGAAGTTTTGTGCTTTGTTCGTCGCCAATAACTGTGATGTAGCACTTGATGAGTGGTTCCGTTCCGCTTGGGCGAACGATAAGTTGGCTACCATTTGCGGAGTTGTATTTCAAAACGTCTGCCTTTGGCAAGTCGAATTGTGTTTGAGTCAAAAAGTCCAAGCTTGCAACAACTGGGCTATCGCCAAGGTGGCTTGGAGTGTTGTTTCTTAGGTGGGCAAGAAGTTGGTTTTTCTTTTCCGCACCGGTAACACCTTCAAAGCGGTAGCTTACGATATCTTGGAAGAATATGCCATGCTCTTGGTAGAGTTCGTTGAGTCTGTCTACCAATGTTTTGCCTTGCTTTTTGAGGTAGCTTGCCATTTGAGCAGTAAGCATGCTTGCAACAACGCCGTCCTTGTCGCGTACGTAAGTACCCTTCAAGTAGCCACAGCTTTCTTCAAAGCCCAAAACGTATCTTTCGGGGTGGCCTTGTCTTTCCAATTCGGCAATAACGTTACCAATGTGTTTGAAGCCTGTCAAAACGTCGCGTACTTCCGCACCAAATTTCTTTGCGATGGCGTTTGTCATGATGGTTGTAACGATAGTTTTTACAACAACGGGGTTTTCGGGAAGTTTGTTTTCTTCCGCAAGGCGAGTAAGAATGTAGTCGCAAAGGAGTACGCCCACTTCGTTACCGCTAAGTCCACGAGTGGAGTTTCCTGTGTTTACAACCACGCCAAGGCGGTCGCAGTCGGGGTCGTTTGCAATAACAATGTCTGCGCCACTTTCTTGCAAAAGTTTAACTGCCAATGCAAGCGCCTCTTTCTTTTCGGGGTTGGGGTAACTGCAAGTTGGGAAGTGTCCATCAGGTTTGGATTGTTCTTCCACAACTACCATGTTTTTGAGGCCAACACGCTCCAAAACCTCGGGCACAACTCTCCAGCCCGCACCATTGAGTGGTGTATAAACCACTTTTAGTCCATCAACCATGTCGAGACTTTGGGAAATAACAACGTCCTTGTAGCGTTCTTCAACTGCATCGTCTGCAAAAAAGATTGTCTTGCCAAGGTGGTCGTCAAAGTTGCCAAGCTCGCGTTCAAATGGGTCAACGTTGCTGATGAAGCCAATAACTTCCATGCAAGCTTCGTCCACAAGTTGGCAACCAAGTTCGTCGTAAACTTTGTAGCCGTTGTATTCGCTTGGGTTGTGGCTTGCTGTGATGTTGATACCAATGTCGCATTTCAAATCGCGAACCATAAAGGACAAAAATGGTGTAGGCATGCATTCCTTTGTGATGTACACCTTGATGCCGTGCCAAGCAAGTGTAACCGCAGCGGTCTTGCTGAACAATTCGCTGTTAAGACGGCTATCGTATGTGATGGCGCAACTTGTAAGCTTGTGGGCAACCATGTATCTCGCCAAACCTTCGGTCGCGCGGAAAACGGTGTACACGTTCAATCTGTCGGTGCCTGCAGTCATCACACCACGGAGTCCCGCTGTACCAAATTGAAGCTCGCCGTAGAATGCATTTTTGATTTCTTCCAAGTTGCCTTCCATTTGCTTCAAACTTTCCACAACGCTTGCATCAGTTGCATGCTTTTTCCAAAATTCGTATTTAGCCAAAAAGTCCATATTGACCCCCTTGTTGCTGTTTTACAGCCAAATTTTTAACCATCTTATATTATAACTACTACAATGTGCTTTGTCAAGATGGCAATTTTGTCGAAATGCAAAAAAAATGTGGGAAAATATTCCCCAAATACCGACGATGCAATCAGCAAATTGCTTTGCAACGACACCAATATCGCCAAATCTTGTGCAAAACATTTCACTTTTGTTAAATATTGTGTTGTGTTTTGAAAAATTTAGTGGTATAATGATATTAATCGAAGAGTTAAATCAAAACCAAAGGAGTTAACTATGAACAAAAAAGAGTTTTGGCGCGCAGTCAAGTTTGTGTTGTTTTCCATTTCCGCAGGTATTGTGCAAGTTGTATCTTTCACATTGTTGCAAGAGCTTGTCATCAAGGACGTAACCCAACCCTATGGCTGGTCGTACTTTATTTCCTTGGCACTTTCGGTAATTTGGAACTTCACCTTCAACCGCAAGTTTACATTCAAATCGGCAAACAACGTGCCCATTGCCATGCTCAAGGTGTTGGGCTACTACTTGGTGTTCACGCCTGTGTCCATCTTTGGTGGTGTAGCATTGGTAAATGCCGGCTGGGACGAGTACCTTGTGCTTGCCATTTCCATGGTGGTAAACTTTGTTACTGAGTACATTTTTGATAGTTTGGTGGTTTTCCGCAACTCCATCGACACAAACGACATCGCCAAAAAGCAAGCGCAACAAGACGCTCAAACTGAAGGCGCAGTGGAGTCCCAATCAGACGATCAACCCACACAAGAGTAGTGGAAATTTGTGCCACAAACACGTTGGATTTGGTGGTGCAAAAAGGTTAACGTTTGTTGCAAAATTGTTGGATGTGTTGACGGGCGCAAGCCGTGCTCATCTGTAAAAACACACCACGTATCCTCAAAAAATGCACACAATAGCAAAAAGTCCGCAGAAAATCTCTGCGGACTTATTTTATTTAGTCTTGTTTTTACTTACAGAACAAATTGTCAATATCGTTGCAACAGCGTTTGTGGTGGTGTTGCTTGCAACGCAAAAATTAGTCCTTTGTCAAGCGGTAGATTGCTTCCAAGTACAACAAAGCCATCTTCTTCAAGCTTTCCAAATCGATGCACTCGTTTGGCATGTGGATGGTTTGTTCTTCCCCTGGGAACAATGGGCCAAATGCAACACAGTTTGGTAAACATCTGGAGTACGTTCCGCCACCGATAGCAATTGGGCTTGCGTTGGAGTTTGTTGCCTTGTTGTACACATCCATCAAAGTTGTTACAAGGTATGTATCGCTTGCCACAAACAATGGCTCGCTTGCATGCGCACCCAAAAGTTTGCAGAAGCTTGGGCAGTTTTGTTCAATCAAGTTTTGCATGTGTTCGCAAGTGTAGGAAACAGGGAAGCGGATATCTACTGTGATTGTAACGTTGCCACTTTCGTCTGTGCGAATGATATCCAAACTGCAAGTAAGATTGCCACTTTCGCAGTCCCACAAATTGATGCCCCATGCCTTGCCAGATGTGTCGCAACACTTGTTTGCTAAAAATGCAAGTGTCTCGTTTTCGGGGTAGGCATTGGCAAGCATTTTAAGTAGTGGATGGATGGCATTTACACCTTCGTTAGGTGTGGAGCCGTGTGCGGATTTACCAAGTGCTGTGTAAACAAACTTGCCGTTTTCCACCTTTTCTGTAACGTTACCCCAAACTTGTAGTTGCTTTGTGCTTGTAACTGTGCAAAGGGATGGAACAACGTTTGCTCTTTCGCCGGCGTGGATTGTAACGCCTTCGGGAAGCTTTCCGCAACCAAGTGCAAATTGGAAGATACCCTTTTCGCGGTTGATTACAGGGAAGTCGCCATCGGGGCTAAATGCAACGTTTGGATAGGGCATTTTTGTAAAGTAGTGACGCATGCACTCCATGCCACTTTCTTCGTCGCAACCAAAAATCAAGCGAATGGTGGTTGCTGGCTCAAAACCGGCATCCTTCAACGCCTTTACTGCAAACAAGCATGCAATCATTGGGCCTTTGTCGTCCATTGTGCCACGACCAAACAATTTGCCATCGTGGATTTCGCCACCGTATGGTGGGTAGAGCCACTCCTCTGCTTTGCTAGGCACAACGTCCAAGTGACCAAGGATACCAAGCACGTTTTTGCCACTACCAACAAAGTCTACGTGGCCAGCGTAGCCATCGCAGTTTACAGTTTCAAATCCCATTTCGCTGGATACTTGCAAAACGTAGTCCAAGCACTTTTTGATTTCCTCACCAAATGGGCCATCTGCAACAGGCGCGCCCTTTTCGGTATTGAAGCAAATTGTCTTTTGCAAAACGCTTACCATTTGATCAAAGTTTTGTAGCAATAGTTCTCTTGCTTTGTTCATACTTATATCTCCTTTGATGGATTTTCAACAAATCCTATGCAAGGCCCCTTTGTGTAAAGGGGGCTGTCAGTGTAAACTGACTGGGGGATTGTTGTAGGGGATGACATCTTTGGCACCCTGTTTTTTGCGTAATCACACCATCCAAAACAATGCGCCTTGTAGCCACTTTGTAAAAATCCAAAGATTTTTTCATGTTGATGTATTATATTATATCAACTTTACAGTTTTTTGCAACAAACTTGCGCAAAAATCTTTATGTATATTATACACAAAAACAAAATTATGTGCTATTATATATAGGCTCAAAACAAAACAATCGGTGGTTTGCCCAACTTGCAACAAAAGGGCAACCAACCTACTTATGCAAAGGATACCTATGAGTCAACACAACGACGGACATCGCGAGCGCCTTAGGGAGCGTATGCTCAAGGAAGGATTGGGTTCTTTTCAAGATCACGAAATATTGGAGCTATTGTTGTTTCAATACATTCCTCGCAAAGATACAAACAAAATCGCGCACGACCTTTTGGATCAGTTTGGCAGTATCTACAACATTTTGAATGCTCCGCCACAACAACTAATGACGGTGGAAGGTGTATCCAAAATGACTGCTTGCAATCTTTCCATGCTCAAGGAAGTGTTGCAACGCTACACCCGCGGACAATCATCTCGCAAAAAGTTTGTTGGCGTACAATCTATGATTGACTTCGCCAAACTACTCATTGCCAATTGCTATGTAGAGCAACTTGTGATTGTGTTTGTGGATAACACCACAACATACCTTCATCACGAAATCTACACTTCCAACGACACTCAAAGGGTAACAATCGACATCAAAAAGGTGGTGGCCACAGCAATGCGCGTGGGCGCAACAGGCGTTGTGATTGCACATTGCCATCCCAATGGCGAACTTGAACCAAGCGATGTGGACATCAAATTTACTCGCAATTTGTTCTTTGCATTGGGCAGTTTGGATGTACTGATACTCGACCACGTAATTTTTAATGGTGGCAACAACTACTTCAGCATGTACGATCGAGGCATAATGAAGCAAATTCAATCGGACTACTGCAAGCTAATTTTGCAATAGGGCTAACAACACTCGTCAATAGAAACAAAGGCCTCTCACTCTGGGGGGGGACAGTATAAGTAACGACCATGGGTGCCCCCTTTACACAAGGGAGCCACACTAAATACCTAATAGGTCGTAGGGGTGGATGCCATATCCGCCAACATACACTAACAATACACTTTCAAGGAGATATAACCATGGCACAACAACTTCGTACAAGATTTGCTCCAAGTCCAACTGGCTACATGCACATTGGTGGAGTTAGAACAGCATTGTACTCATTTTTGTACGCCAAAAAGAAAAACGGCAAATTTATTTTGCGTATCGAAGATACCGACCAAGGCAGATATGTCGAAGGCGCAGTAGAAATTATCTACCGCACACTTCGCGAAACTGGCATCATGTATGACGAAGGCCCCGATGTTGGTGGCGACTACGGCCCATACATCCAAAGCGAACGCAAAAACGAATACCTCTACTACGCGCAAAAACTTGTAGAAAGCGGTCACGCTTACTACTGCTTCTGCACAGAAGAGCGTTTGGCAAGCTTGCCCGACGTGAACGGCGCACGTAGATACGACAAGCATTGCTTGCATTTGTCCAAGGACGAAATTGCAGAACGTCTTGCTCGTGGCGACAAGTACGTTATTCGCCAAAACATGCCTACCGAAGGTAGCACAACCTACCACGACGAAGTTTACGGCGACATCACAATCGAAAACTCCGAACTCGAGGACCAAATTCTCATCAAGTCGGACGGCATGCCAACCTACAACTTTGCAAACGTAATCGACGACCACTTGATGGGTATCAACTGCGTTATGCGCGGTATCGAGTACCTTTCCTCCACACCAAAGTACAACCTTTTGTACGATGCACTTGGTTGGGAAAGACCAATCTACATTCACATGCCACCCATCATGAAGGACGCTCAACACAAGCTCTCCAAGCGCAATGGCGATGCTAGCTACGAAGATCTTTTGAAAAAGGGCTTCTTGAAGGACGCAATCATCAACTACATTGCACTTCTTGGTTGGTCTCCAAAGGACGACAGCGAAAAGATGAGCTTCGAGGAACTCCAACAAAAGTTCGATATCTCCGGTATCAACAAGAGCCCATCCATCTTCGACCCAGTAAAACTCACTTGGTTGAACTCCTTGTACATCAAGGAAATGACACCAGATGCCTTTGCGGAATATGCAAAACCATGGATTGAAGGTTGCTACTTGAAGGACTTTGACCGCGACCTTGTTTGCAAACTTTTGCAACCACGTTTGGAAACATTTGCACAAATGCCCGAAATGTTGGACTTCTTGGTGGACTACACCGAGTTCGACAGTGAACTGTACTTCAACAAAAAGCAAAAGACTGACTCCGAACAAGCAAAGGAAGTTTTGCCACTTGTAAAACAAGCATTGGAAAACGTAATGGATTGGAGCAACGCAAGTTTGTACCAAGCATTGGTGGACCTTGCAACTGCTCAAGGCATCAAAAACGGCAAAGTTTTGTGGCCAGCACGTATCGCATTGACAGGTCGTGCATCCACACCAGGTGGTGCAAGCGAAGTTGCCGAACTCCTTGGCAAAGCGGAAACTCTCCGCCGTCTTGACTGCGCAATGGAAATGCTCAACAAATAGTTTGTATTTAGTTAAACAACGCACCTCTCAACAGGCCTCCCACTTTGGGGGCGCGACGCGTTAAGCAAACAGTTCGGTGAACTGTTTGTAGCCAAAGCGGGGAGCAATGCTATGCTTGCGACCGGGGCCGTAGGATGTCAGCGTTAGTTGACGGAGAGGGTAATCCAACCTCAAACAAAAAACGCTCTACCAACTGCGGTAGGGCGCTTTTGTTTTTTCAAAAACCAACCACGTGTCGGCGATTTTGCCGAAATAATGTAATTTTGCACAAAAAAATGCACCACAAGATTGAAGTTGCGGTGCACTTTGTAGTATTGTTCAAATGTGTTTTGCCAATTGACTACTTGCCAATTGTGCTTGTGTCCATCACGCAAATTTCTCTTAGTCCACGGAGCTTTTCGTCAAAGTCCAAGCCGTAGCCAATGATGAACTCGTTAGGAATTGTAAATGCAACGTATTTAACGTCAACGTCAACTTCTCTGCGAGCAGGCTTGTCCAGCAAGGTTACGATTTCGCAACTTGCCATTTGACGTGTTGCAAAAATCTTTTTCAAGTGAGAAATTGTGATGCCTGTATCAACAATGTCTTCCACAAGCAAAACGTGTCTATCCTTGCAGTTGGCAGTGATATCCTTTGTCAAAATTACGTGACCTGTGCTTTCGGTGCCACCGCCGTAGCTAGATGCAGCGATAAAGTCCACGTCAACGTCCAAGTCCATTGCACGCACAAGGTCAGCAAGGAAAATCCAGCTTCCCTTCAAAACGCCAATGATAAGTGGGTTTTTGCCTTCGTAATCCTTGGAAATTTGTTTAGCCAACTCCTTGATGCGAGTTGCAAGTTGTTCTTCGGTGATGAGTACCTTTTTTACTTGATGGTTGATTTGCATGGTTTTTCTCCTTAAATCTTGTTGATGTAGTAGACTTGTGCGCCTTTTTTTGCTTTGATTTTTCCGCTGATTTCCACGCCAACAATGGCAAGCACGTTGCTTTTGTCGGCAATAAGTATCAAGTTGTCACGTTCCCTTTGGGGAATTTTTTTGTCGATGAGGTATTCCTTCAAGCTCTTTTTGCCACCGCCAAACTTGATGAAGTAGTCGCCCGTCCTGCGAGTGCGGAACACGGCAGTTTTGGGTACGCTTGCAATGTCGAAGTGCAATGTGTTTGGTGTGCGTTTTTGTGTGATCTCCACCTTGCCAATTGGTGTTTTCGTCACGCCAACAGCAAAGGGAATTTCCCAACTTTGCACCTGTGTTTGTTGTGCTTTGCAAAGTGTAACACAAGTGTAGTCGTTGATGGCAACGTAGTCAAATGGCAAATTGATTTGCTTTCCGCCTGCCTTGTTTGCAAGCTCACAAATGGCTTGGTAGTGTTTGCTTTCGATGTCGTGGTGCACGCCCAACGCTTCGAACACCTTTTTCAAAGTGCGGTAGGCAATGGGTTGTGGTTGCTTTAGTAGCTCCAAGGGAATTTGCGCTTGGTCTTTTGCAAATTTGACGGAACTCACGTCCGCCAAGCCGTCCAAAAACTCCTGGTCGCTTGCCACGTTTTGGGCAAACCTTGCAATGTTTTGTTCCACGCTTGGGCAAACGTCTCGCAAAATTGGCAACACCTTGTTGCGAATGTAGTTGCGCATGTATTTGTCGTCAGCATTGGTTTGGTCTACCACAAATGGAACGTTGTTTTGTTGCAAGTAGTGTTCGATGTGCTCCTTTGTGATGTTGAGCAATGGGCGAAAGTAACGTCCGTTATATTGTTTGATACCTTGTGCGCCAACAAGTCCACTTCCGCGGATGATGTGCATAAGCACCGTTTCGGCATGGTCACGCGCGTGGTGCGCAGTGCAAACGTAGTCGCAGTTTAGATTGTCAAAAATTTGGTAACGCAGTATCCTTGCGGAAGTTTCCACCGAAAGTTTGTTTTCGCGTGCATGGGTGGGCACGTCAATATCAAACATGTAGCACTCGATTCCAAGTCGCTTGCAGTAGTTTTCCACAAACTGACAATCGCTTGCGCCTTCCGGGCGGATGTTGTGGTTGATGGTCACAACAAAAAAACTTGGGCGTGGCAAATGATGGGCAAATGCGTGTAGCATAGCCATCGAGTCGGCCCCGCCGGAAACAGCCAAGGCGTATTTTTTTGTCACGTCAATTTTTAGCATTGGGCCTAGCCCCTTTGTAGTGTTTTGTTGATTAGTTTAGTCAATCTTTTTCAAGCTGTAGGTTGTTTTTACAATGTCTTGGTCATTGGGAGTATCGTGCGTTTCTACAATCTCATTTTGACCAACAACTGTGCCATCAACAAACAAAGCACAACAGTTACCTATGCTTCTTTTGCCTATTGTAGATGGCCAATTATCAGCAGAGTTGTGCTTTAGCACAATGCCTGCCAAGTGGTCGTTTTCTACTATGAAGGCAAAGTCAACGGGGCATTTGCCTGCGCCTTGTAGTGGGTAGTAGTGGATGTCGAAATGGCTACCTGTGCGGTCGTCATCCAATCTTTCCCAACTGACACGTACCACCTCCACCAATTGGTAGTGGCTTGCTTCTTGCAACAGCGTTTGTTGCACCAAGCAATCAACTGTTTTTGCAATTGATATTTTGTTTTCCGTCTTTTGGTAAATGGTCATAACTGTCACCTTTGGCTGGATTTTTTTGCGACACGTAGTGTGTTTTTGTGTGTTATTTGATGCCTTTTTGTTGCAAAACTTTGTACATTTCCACAAACTTTTCCACGGCAAGTTCTTCGCCACGGCAGTTGGGTTGCAAATCGCACTCGGCAAGTACATTTTCCGCAGTTGCGCGGTCCAGTTTGAATCCTACCATCAAGTTGTTTACAAGAGTTTTACGACGCATTGCAAAGCTAATCTTTACCACCTTGCGGAAAAAGTCGTGGTCGTCAATGTCGAATTTGTCCTTTTTGAGGTCAATGCGCACAACGGCCGAGTCCACGTTTGGTGCTGGGTAAAACAACTCACGTGGCAAAATTCGTGTGATGGTAACGTCCGCCACCGCTTGCACACTAACGGTAATTGCGCCGTAGTCTTTGGTGGCAGGCTTGGATGCAAGTCGCTCGGCAACTTCCTTTTGGATGGTCAACGTGATAGACGTTACGTTTTGGCCCTCCTCCACAAAGCGCATGAGCAAAGGTGTTGTGATGTAGTAGGGGATGTTTGCCACCAAGCGGTATGGCCCACCACAAAGGGCTTCGATGTCGCTCATTTTGTACTTCATCACGTCTCCCATAACAATTTTGACGTTGTTGCAGTCGGCAAGTGTAACGGCAAGAATTTTTTCCAAATTGCGGTCCACTTCGAAGGAGATAACCTTGTCTGCCGATTTGGAAAGTGCCTTTGTCAAAGTTCCTGCGCCAGCACCAATTTCCAAAACTGTGCCACCGTCAACACCTGCATCAGTTGCAATGTTGCTAAGCAACACGTCGTCTGTCAAAAAGTTTTGTCCAAATTGCTTGTTGAAACGGAAGTTATTTTGTTGTAGGATGTGCTTTATTTCCATATCTTACCCCAAAGCAAATAATGCAGTAATTATACAACAAAACGCAAAATATGTAAATTGTTTTTTGTGTAGTGCAATTTGTATAACATTTGCGCCATTGTTTTGCTAAAAAACGCAACAAAAAGTGGCAAATTTGCACAGTTTTATGCAAAGTGTTACCGCATTTGACGTTGCACCACACAACAAAAAACCTGTGCAAACAAACATTGCCAAAACACTTGCAATTTTTGACAATCTAAAGTATAATGTTACTGCTCGTAATTCGAGCACCTTGCAACGAAATCCTATTTGTTGCCACAATAGACCATAAGGAGGTAAAAAATTATGAACAATTACGAATTGTTGTACATTATCAGCAACGAATTGTCCGACGAAGCTAAAGAGGCGGTAATCGCAAAGTTTTCGGCAATCATTACAGATAACGGCGGTACAGTTGATTCTGTTGACAAGTGGGGCACACGCAAACTTGCTTATGCCATCAACTACAAGACAGAAGGATACTATGTTCTTGTAAACTACACTGCACCAGCAACACTTCCAGCGGAAGTTGAACGTGTTATGCGTATCACAGATAGCGTAATGCGCTTTGTTACTGTAAAGAAATAACTCAAAGGGAGATCACTATGAACAAAGTATTTTTGATTGGTAGACTCACTCAAGACCCACAAACTCAAACACTTGATTCTGGCACAACCCTTTGCCGTTTCAGCATTGCTGTAAACCGTACTTACTCTCGCGATGGCGAAACACAAGCAGATTTCATCAACATTGTTGCATGGAATGCTACTGCTCAAAACTGTGGCAAGTACCTTGTAAAAGGTAGCCAAGTTGCTGTTTCCGGTTCCATCCAAACAGGTAGCTACGAACGCGACGGCGTAAAACGTCAAACATTCGACGTTCGCGCAGACCAAGTTGAGTTTTTGTCCCGTCCTAACGTAACAGGACAAGCACCAGCGGCAGCTCCCGCCAAAAAATCTATTGACCAACTTACCGAAGTAGACAATGGCGATGACGACATGCCCTTCTAAGAGATAAGGAGAAAAGATAATGGAAAGAGAATTCAAAAAGCCTATGAGAAGACCTGCTCGCCGTAAGGTTTGCAACTTCTGCGTAGATAAAGTTGAAGCAATTGATTACAAAGACGTAGCTAAACTTCGCAAGTACCTCACAGAAAGTGGAAAAATTCTTCCACGTCGTATGACAGGCGTTTGCGCTCGTCACCAACGTGAACTTGCAGTAGCAGTTAAACGTGCACGTCAAATGGCTTTGATTCCATACGTTGCTGACTAATCAACTGCACACAAAGCAAAATGTAAAGACTATCCAACTGCGGGTAGTCTTTTTTTGTTGCAAAGTATTGAAATTTGGCACGCCCGATGCTATAATGGATATAATACTATGTGCGTTGATAGAGTTACTACAATTCACGATGGCTATGTGATATAATTTAAAAAGGTGATTGATTATGCGCAAAGTTATTTTAGTGGGCGGTGTGTTGGCTGCAGGCAAATCCACATACGCAAATATCTTAAAAGAAAGATTCAACTTAACCGTAATAACCAAGGACAGACTAAAGGAAATCCTTGGTGATAATATACACGTTAAAAGTAGAGAAGAAAATAAAAAGCTGTCTGTTATCTGTTTTGATTTATTAAAGTATCTATTGGAATGTAGTATGACAACTATTGTTATCGAATCCAATTTCAAGGATTACGAATTAATAGAATTACAAAAGCTATGCAAACAACTAAATTACGATGTGTTATCTTTGGTTTTTGATGGCGAAAACGAAATCTTACATCAAAGATTTATCGAAAGATTGGATAAAAATCGTCACTATGTTCATAAATCTCAAGATTTCACAAACATTAACGATTTTATACCCGTTATCAATCATCTGAGACATGCTCCATATTTTGGTGAGGTTGTCAAAGTTAATTGCAATGATTTCAGTTATCAAACTGACGAATGTTTGTTTAAAAAAATATACGATTTCATTAAGTAAAAGTTTGATCAATCATAGATAAGGAGAACTTCGCAATGTGCAATAACAACAATTAAGCACCGACTACACCGGCGCTTATTTGGGCGAACTTAAATTTATTCGTATGGACTTTTACTCCTTGCAGTGATATAATATCCACAGGTGATGCACAATGAAAAAATTTCTTATTGTTTTTCTTGTTGTTGTTTTATCTTTGACGTGCTTATCGGCATGCGAGCAACCAGACGTACCCGATGTGCCCGCGCCAGAACAAGACGGCACATTGAAGAAGGAAATAACATCAACAATAAACAACTACATAGACTCGTTGATGGCCAACACTCCCTCCTACGTCCCCTATTGGAACAAGGAGTCCTACAAAGGCAGATGGAACTACATTGATGGTGTGTTTTTGAACACGTTGGTTAATTTGTACAAGCAAACAGGCCAAAGCAAGTACAAGGATTTCTTTTTGAAGTACATCAACTACTACATCAACGATAACGGCGAGTTTGTCAATCCCGAAACATTGCAACCCAACTTTAAAACGGGGGAACTGGACAGCATTTGTGCAAGCAGGGTGTTGTTTGATGCCTACGAGATGACCAAAGATAACAAGTACTTGTTGGCTATCGAAAACACCTACCAGTACTTTGTTCAAATACCCAAAGCGAAAAATTCGCCCAACTTTTTCCACAAGGAAACCTACCCCAACCAAGTGTGGCTGGATGGTATGTACATGTACGTGCCATTTTACTTGAGATACGCCAACTACAAGGGATTGACGGATGTGTATGCCGAGGTGCAAGCGCAATACAAGTACATACGCGACCACATGTTTTCCGAACAAAAACAACTTTACTACCACGGTCACGACACAACCAAATCCATCTTTTGGGCGGACAACACAACGGGCAACAGCAAAAACTTTTGGCTAAGATCCATGGGCTGGTACATTGTGTCATTGGCGGATTCCATCGAGTACGTCAACGATGACCAAGTAAAAACCTACCTAAAAACATTGCTTGCAGAAGCACTACAAGGTGTGTTGCAGTATCGTGATGAGCAAAGCAAAATGTTCTATCAATTGGTGGACAAGGGCGCAACCAAATTTTTGGTGGAAGCCAAGTACTTCGAAGGGCTCAAAAACAAATCCTACATGTTTGATGGCAAGTACCAAGCAACCTACGTCGAAAACTACTTGGAGTCCTCCGGCAGTGCCATGATTGCCTATGCGCTGTTGAAATCGTCAAGACTTGGCTACATCGACAAAGATTTGCACCAAAAGGGCGTGGAGTGCTTCGAGGGCATCTACAACCACTCGGTGTCCGTTGATGGTGGTGTGCACCTAAACAATATTTGTATCACAGCCGGCCTTGGCCCGGAAAACAAACCTTACCGCGATGGCACTGTTGGCTACTACTTAGCCGAACCTGTTGGTAGCGACGATGCCAAAGGCGTTGGCCCATTTATAATGGCGTATTTGGAGTATATCAATTGATTGTGCAAATCGCTAGGATTAAAAAGACAAAACATGTTCAAGATTAGGACAATCAAACCAGTACAAACAACCCCTGCCACAACATAAAGGAGACAAAAATGTGCAAAAAGAAGAAAAAGGACTATAGGCCATTCAAAGAAAAACTTTTGGACTTAATGGAAAACAAACCTTGGAAATTTATTTTGTACTCTTTTATTTGTGCACTGATTCTCTTCGTTGTTTCAATACTAATAAAAAACAAGGGGGGTGCAGCGATAGCAGTTCTCTACCCTGCATCATTAGTTGGCTATGGCATAGATCTTTTATCCCTAAAAAGAATTGGAAAGACCTGGAAAACATTTCACTTTACTTTCTTTTGCTGGATTTTGACACTAATTGCATTTATATACTACTTACTAGGTGGTACATGGTAGCATTATAAAATATTCAAAACCCACAAGGGCAAGTCGTTTGACTTGCCCTTTTATGTTTACACCACAGCATTTTTGTTGTATAATGATGGTATCTAACAATGTTGGGCGCAAGTGGTGCTTGTTGCCCGTGGGGGAATACATGAACATTTTCAAAAGAACGTGGTGCAGAGTTTTTCAAGCGGGATTGTACGTTGGCATGGCATTTATGCCTTGGCGTGAGCCCAAACTTTTGCAAGGGGAAAACAGCTTTGCAAATGCGGTGGACTTTATGCAACAAAACGGCGCAAAACGTCCGCTTATCGTTTGCGATAAACCTGCGTTGGAGCGCGGTGCGTTGCAACCATTTTTCCAAAAGGCGCAAGGTGTGTTGGAGTATGCTGTGTACGATGGTGTTTTGCCTAATCCAACTGTGGCGCAGGTGGAAGATGGCCTTGCAATCTACCTTGCAAACAACTGCGATAGTATCCTTGCATTTGGCGGTGGCTCGGCAATGGACTGTGCCAAAGCCATCGGTGCGCGCGTTGTTCGCCCCAAAAAGAGCGTCAACAAAATGAAGGGGCTCTTGAAGGTTTGCAAAAAACTGCCACCATTTTTTGCCGTGCCCACAACGGCTGGTACCGGTAGCGAGTGCACAGTTGCAGCGGTAATCACCGATGGCGATACCCACGACAAGTACGCCATCAACGACTTTTCGCTCATTCCACACTACGCAATTTTGGACCCAACCTTGACAGTTGGATTGCCACCCATGCTAACGGCAACAACAGGTATGGATGCGCTCACTCACGCGGTGGAAGCCTACACAAACCATGCCAACACCAAGGCAACTAAACGTCAGGCGGAAGAGGCAGTAAAGCTTATTTTCCAAAACTTGAAGGAAGCCACACTTAACGGCACAAACTTGGTTGCTCGTGCAAACATGCAAAAGGCGGCATACCTTGCTGGCCTTGCGTTTACCCGCGGATACGTTGGCTACGTGCACGCATTGGCGCACGCCCTTGGTGGAAAGTACGGCACTCCACACGGGTTGGCAAATGCTGTACTGTTGCCTTACGTCATGAAAAAGTTTGGCAAGTCGGCACACAAACGCTTGTCAAAGTTGGCCCGTCTTGTTGGTGTTGCAAGCGAAAACGACAGTAACCAAGTTGCATCAAACAAATTTATTTCCGCCATTGAACAACTAAATGCGGACTGTGGCATACCAGCAAAACTCCACATTGATGGTTTGGAAAGTTGGCACTTGTCTAAACTGGCCATCCATGCCGAAAAGGAAGCCAACCCACTTTACCCTGTGCCAAAACTTTTTACCGCACAAGAGTTGTTGGGCATCTACTTTGAGGCCATCGAAAATGCCATGTAGACGGAAAACATGGTCAACATCGCATTAGCGACAAAAAAATCAACAAAAAATGCATCTCCAAAAGTGTTACACTTGGGGTGCATTTTGTTTTGTTGAGGTGTTTTGTTGATCAAAAAGTGCCCCAAAGTGGGTTGTTGCAAGCGCAAAGATTGTGCAAAACAACGTGTTTGATGGCTAAAAAACCTGGCATATTGGCCAAATATAACTATTTTTTTGCCAAGATAACAAAATTAGTTTGCAACAACTGCTATTTTTGTTATAATATATTCAAGGATATTTGGACAACTATACCAAAGGAGACCCGTTATGTTAACACCAGACGAAGTAATGCAGCTAATAGGTAGTTTGATTTGGCTACTTGCAGGCGTTGGCGTATTTATTGTCGGTATGAATTTCATGAGCGACTCGCTGGAAAAAAGCGCAAGTAGCGGAATGAAAAAACTGTTGGAAAAAATAAGCAACAATCGCTTTTCTGGCGTGGGCATTGGTGCTGGCGTAACAGCCATCATTCAAAGCTCATCGGCAACATCTGTGATGGTAATTGGTTTGGTTAATGCAGGAGTAATGTCTCTTATGCAAGCAACACCAATCATCATGGGTGCAAACATCGGTACAACCATCACAGGCGTGTTGGTTGCCCTCAAAAACGACTACTTCAACATGGTGATGTACCTACTTGCTTTTGCAGGCGTAATGATGGGCTTTACCAAAAACGAAAAGGTGCAAATTGCCGGCAAACTTTGCAGTGGCTTGGGCTTGATTTTTGTTGGTTTGGAAGTGATGAGTAGCGAGCAAGCTTTTGGCAATCCACTTGTAGAAAAAATGTTTACAAACATTTTCCAAGTTATCGACTTCCCATTGTTGCTAATTTTGGTGGGCGTAATTTTTACCGCACTTATCCAAAGCTCATCGGCAGCCACCGGTGTTGTTATCACAATGGTTGGTACAGGCGTGCTTCCGTTGGATCTTGCGTTGTTCATCGTGCTTGGTGCAAACATCGGCACATGTGTTACCGCATTGCTTGCATCTTTTGGCGCAAATGCCAACTCCAAGCGTGTTGCATTTATCCACTTTACATTCAACTTGCTTGGCACAGGATTGTTTACTGCGCTAATTTGGATTTTGCGCGAGCAGGTTGTAAACTTGCTATACTCCGCAGTTCCCGGCGAAGATCAAATGGCATTGCAAATGCGCGTATCCTTGTTCCATGTTATCTTTAACGTTACAACAACACTTTTGTTGCTTCCATTTGTAAAGCAACTTGTAGATTTGTCCCGACTTGTCATCAAGGACAAAGCCCCCACAACGGAAAAAGTTACCCTCAAGTTTGTGGACGACAGACTTTTGTCTACACCTCCAATTGCGCTTATGCAAGTCAAAAAGGAAATTGACTACATGCTCGACTTGGTGCAAGAAAACTTGACACTTTGCTTTTCCTCTGTGGAAACAGGCTCCAAAAAGCAAGACGAAAAAATCCGCGCTAACGAAAAAATCATCAACTTTACAAACAACGCCCTTACCGAGTTTTTGATCAAGTTGTCCTCCACAAGCATAGAGCAACGTGACGAAAAGTTGATTGGTGCCTACTTCCACGTGCTAAACGACGTGGAGCGAATTGGCGACCACGCGGAAAACTTCCACGAAATTGGTTTGGAAATGGCCGGCAAAGACCTTGCTTTTTCCGAACTGGCCATTGGCGAAATCTCATCAATGAGAGAAAAAGTCAAGGAAATGTTTGCCGTTTCCAAGGATATCTTCGACAAAGCCAACAAGAAAAAACTCCAAGCTCTTACCAGTTTGGAAGAGTCCGTTGACACATTGAAAAAGGACCTAACAGCGGTGCACTTTGCGCGCCTTGCCGAAGGCGATTGTAGCCCATCTGCAAGCCCCTACTACTCATCCATCATTTTGGGATTGGAGCGTGTTGGCGACCACCTTGTAAACATTGGCTACAGTATCGTAAGCCCAACCGGCTCACAAAAAAAGTCTAAGTAAACTTTGGCAAAACACAGGTACGTGTATCCATTTTGATACAACCACCCCACAAATTTTTGATACATAACAGTAAAAAAAGACCATCCAAGTTGGATGGTCTTTTGTGTTTTTTGTTTAGTTTGTGCAAACAGTTGTGCCGTTCAATTTTGCAATGGTGTGGCACAACTACCCAATTGGTGGAAAGTTAAGCGCTGTGTTGATGATGGCAAAGATGTCCACAGGTATGGCCACCAAAGTGCACACGCCTAAAATGATGCATTGCGTTTTGTCCGTTAGCTTGGCAAAGGGTTTGAACAACGCAACGCCCAGCCACGCACCCAACACGTTAAGTATCCAGTCGGAGACGTCAAACCCACCCCAGCAGGAAAACAGTTGGAAGATTTCGATGGCAAGACTAACCCCACCCGCCAAAAGCAAGGATTGCTTGCCGTTTAGCTTTAGCAACCGAAATAGCATTGTCATTGGCACAAAGCACACCACGTTGAATATTGTTGCAAGAATTTCCAACGGACGTCCTTCCAAAATGCGCTCGATAGTGTACTTGAAGGGTATGGCTTTGAACTTTAGTCGCTCCAGTATGGTCATGCTACGATTGAACTCGATGTGCAAACTTTTGACGTTGTTACACTTGAACACAATCACCCAAACAAGCAAAACAAGGTACACAACAAGTGTTGCAACAACAATGTCCTGTTTGGTAAGTTTGTGTTTTTTGTTGGTTTGTAGGTTTGGCATGTTTTGTAACTTCCGCATTGTGATGCTAAAATTGTATCACAACGGGCGCAACTTGTAAACAGTAATGGCGGGGTATTGCGATTGCTTTGTAAACCAATATCCATTTGTTTGCTGGAAACAAAAAAAATACCTTGTTCGTTTGAACAAGGTATCTTTTGGCGCGCCGTAAGAGGTTCGAACTCCTGACCTTTGGTTCCGTAGACCAACGCTCTATCCAGCTGAGCTAACAGCGCATATCTAAATTGCTAACCTATTATACACAACTTGCAATCAATTGTCAACAAGTTTTTGACCTTTTGGAAGAAAAATTGTTGCAAAATTTGTACGGCTTATAACTAAAAATTATATATTCAAACCAAAAAAATCGTATCATATTATTGCAATCAAGTTTTGTTGGTGTTATAATTATCTCACAAAATCTATTTTGGAGGGCTTTTGTATGAAGGAAGCTATTCTTGTTGTTGACATGCTAAACGACTTTGTTACAGGTGCACTCAAGTGCGACCGCGGTCTTGCCATTGTTCCACAAACTGCAAAACTTTTGGATGGCGCGCGAAAAGCTGGCGTTCCTGTAATTTTCTGCAACGATGCTCACTTGAAGAACATCGACCACGAACTCAAGCTTTGGGGTGATCACGCAATTGCTGGCACACCTGGTGCACAAGTTATCCCCGAACTCAACTTGAGCGAAAACGACTACGTTGTTCCCAAGCGTCGTTACAGCGGTTTCTTCCACACCGATTTGGATCTACTCTTGAAGGAACTTGGCGTAGACACAGTTATCATGACAGGTTTGCACACTCACATGTGCGTTCGTCACACATCCGCTGACGCCTACTGCCTTGGCTACAATGTTGTAGTTGCAAAGGACGCAACCGACTCCTTTACAGCCGAAGACTACAACAACGGCATCAAGTACCTTGTGGATGTTTATGCAGCAGAAATCACCGATGTGGATACACTTGTTGCAAAGTGGAACAAGTAACTTGGTAGGTTGCAAAGCACAAACATGCCTTGGCTAATCAATCGCAATAAATAACAAATCAAAAAGGACGACAAGTTTGTCGTCCTTTTTACTTTTGATAGGTATGTTGTTTTACTCCATCATGATGTGCAAAATTTCCTTGTCTGTTTCGCACATGCCAACGCGTGCAAGCTTGCCAACGGCTTTGATGGTGTTTTCTACACCCTTTTTAACAATGCCTTCGCCACCGACAAATTGGTTGCCATCAAGGTGCATGTAGTAGCCAAGTATGCCTGCTTCAACAGAACTTGCAATTTTTGCCGCGCAACTAGATTTTGCACCGTCACACACCACGCCGGAAATGATTGCCAGCGCATTTACAATGGTGTGAGCAATGTCTCGCTCGTTGCCACCTTCCAAGTAGCAAATGCCTGCACCTGCGCCAACGCCGGCAATAACCACTCCGCAAAAGGCGGAAAGCTTGCCGATACTGTTTTTGATGTGTATGGTGATAAGGTTGGATACCGCCAACGCGCGGAAAAGTTGCTCTTGGCTTTTGTTGGTTTTTTCGGCATAGGCAACAACCGGTACCGAGCAAGTTATGCCTTGGTTGCCCGATCCGCTGTTGATAACAACGGGCATTTCGCAACCATTCATGCGCGCATCACTTGCAGCACTTGCCAATGCTTTGCAGTAGGTCAAAATGTCGCCACAGCCGTGGTTTAGCAACGTTTTGCCTATGTTTGCGCCATAGCGATTGGAAATACCTTCGCGAGCGATGGCCATGTTGTAGCAAATTTGGCGATTGAGTGTCGAAAACACATCCTCAACATCAAGCTCGTTTGCAAATGCAATGATATCGGCAACGTTCAAAATGTCTTTGTCTACTGTGATTTGATGTGTTTGCACCTTGGCTTCGTTTTTGTACAAGGTTTGACCATTTTTCTCAATCAACACCACGTGGGTGTGCGCATCAGCAATAACAACGCGAACGGTGTCCGTTGCACTTTTGCCAACAATCTCGATGTACAAGGTGTGGTCGTTTTCCGCAGGGACAATGTTGATGGGTGTTTCCGCCAAAAATTGTGGCAGTTTTTCGACGTCCGCTGGGCAAACGTTTGCAATAACTTCCAACTTGGCGGAGCTGTTTCCCGCAACCAAACCAATGGCTACCGCGGTGTTGATGCCTGTTCTTTTGCCTGTGTTGGGCACAACAACGCTCTTTACGTTTTTGATGATGTTTCCGCTAACAAGCACGTCAACTTGAGTAGGCAAACAACCCAAGTGGTCGCGTACAAGACTTGCGCAGTAAGCAATGGCAATTGGTTCGGTGCAACCCATTGCAACGGCAAGTTCTTCGTTTAGTATTTGTATGTATTC
>JAZRHU010000004.1:0-8153 GCA_045644945.1 Candidatus Fimimonas sp.
ACTGTCAAAACAATACAAACCAAACTCAAGCGCTGGGGCTACTACAAAGGTAGTGTGGACGGCATTTTCGGTAGCCAAACAAAGTCTGCCGTTCAATATTTCCAACGCAAAAACGGCCTTGTTGCCGATGGCATTGTGGGCAAGGCTACGGCGCGTGCAATGGGCGTTACCCTTTCGGGTACAACAAGTAGCGGTGGCACAACCAATGCAGGCGGACTATCCAACTCCGACTTGTATCTATTGTCTTGCTGTGTCTACGGCGAAGCACGTGGCGAAAGTTACACAGGCAAGGTGGCCGTTGCTGCGGTGGTCCTAAACCGCATCAAAAGTAGCCAATTTCCCAACACAGTTAGTGGTGTAATCTATCAAAAGGGCGCGTTTACTTGTGTTAGCGACGGCCAAATCAACCTTGGCACCAACGACGAGTGCACTCGTGCAGCCCAAGATGCATTGAATGGCTGGGATCCAACTGGTGGTGCCTTGTACTACTTTAACCCAAAAACAGCAACAAGCGCGTGGATTTGGTCGCGACCACAGCTTGTGACAATTGGACGTCACATCTTTTGCGCGTGAGGTGAACTATGGTCAAAAGTAGCAATATCAAAAATTTTTGCATTGCATTTTTTGCAATCTTGTTTGTGATAGCCACAATTTGTGGCACCTATCACGCAATCACAATGCAACGCCAACTCAAACACATCAAAATGTCCGTCATCGATGACGAAAACATCTACAAAATCGGCATGGAAAACCAACAAAAGCAAAGCTTGTATCTAACATGCGATGCCCTCAAAAACATCGATGCCAACCTTGGCAAAGTGTCCGTTTCCCACAGTCAAGCTCATCAAGCGGAACTTTTGACGGACGTTGCAATTTGCGCAAGCGAAGTATCCTGTCAGCTTGCCAACTTGCCAATTGAGGCAAGCGATGTCCTTGCTAGGTGCGAAAAGTTTGCCAACCAAACGCAGGACTACGCCACCTACCTTGTGGGACGTATTGCAAGTGGCAACGACTTGAGCAAAGAGGAACGCAAAGCACTCAAAAACTTGGAGCGTGTAGCCCAAAACATGTACGACGTGTTCCAAAAATATGCCGAAAGTGACTCGGCAATGTTCATCACAAACGGCACAGGAATGGCTGGTGTGGGCGATCTTACAGATATGCTCAATTCCGCCCAAGATGACGCCTTCAGCTACGAAAAACTAATCTACGATGGCCCATTTTCCGACTCGGTAGAGCAAAAACAGCTCACGTGTCGCAAAAAAATCAGCCACAAACAGGGTGGCGACATTGTTACAAAGCACTTTGGCGAAAACAAATTCCTTCACGAAATCAAGCAAAAGTGTCCATTGTATGTCTACCAAACCAAAAATGGCCAAGTGACCTTAACAAGCGATGGCCAAGTTGTCGAGTACGAAGCAACACAAGTTTTCGATGGTGCAAAAAATCTCGATGGCAAACAATGCATTGCCAAAGCGGAGGAGTTTTGCAAATCCCTTGGCTACAATGTCAAAGGCATTTGGGTAAGTAACGTGCAGGACTACGTAACCTACGTCAACTGTGCAACTGTGGTGGACGATGTCATTGTCTACCCCGAGCTAATCAAGGTTGCGGTAGACACCAGTGACGGCCAAATTGTCGGCATCGAGGCCAAGAGTTACCTCATCAACCACAAGGATCGCCAAGTGGATTTCGGTAGAATGTCGCAACAAGAGTGCCAAAAACAACTAGACAAAGACCTGCGTGTTACTAACACAGCCAAAAGCCTGATTGAGCTCAAAGGCAAGGAGTACACCGCCTACGAGTTCGAGTGCACCGATGGCACAAATCAGTACTACGTCTACGTGGACAGCCACACCGGACGTGAACTGCAAATTTTCAAAGTGGTTGCCAATACCGAAGGCCACACAGTGATGTGATTATTGCCACATCGTAGGGCGCGACGCGTAAAGCAAACAACCCTGTGAGTTGTTTGTAGCCAAAGCGGGGAGCAATGCTATGCTTGCGACCGGGGAAAAGGCCCGTTCCCGCCGAAATGTTTAATATCATTTTCGTTATGTGATGTGTTATTGCAAGCGATAAAAAGCCTCCCTTGTGTAAAGGGCGCGACGCGTTAAGCAAACAACACGGTGTGTTGTTTATAGCCAAAGCGGGGAGTAAACTATGTTTGCGACCGGGGCAGAAGGCTGGATTGCGTAGCAAGACGGAGGGATTGTAGGGGAGGCTATCAGCCTCCCGCATATAACCACCTACCTCTTCAACGGGAGGATACTATCCTCCCCTACAAACAAAATTCCTGAAACATCGTAGGGCACGATTCCATATCCATCCGCGCGTTATCACACCGTAGGGGCAACATCCTTGGCGCCCCGCAAAAAACAACAAAAAAATGGGACGGATAATTCCGTCCCATCAAAAATTTTATGTAATTTTTAAATCAGCTAATTACTAACCTACCAACTAATTAAGCAGCTGGGAAAAGGTTGTGGTATTGCCAAGCTGGAGCAGCTGCGATGGATGTATTTGCACAAGCCATGATTGTCATGATTGTAGCATTTACAAGACCAGCGAGCCAAGCGTTACCTGTACGTGTGTAGATACGACGTGCAAGAACTGTAGCAATGGAGATAGCTGGGATCAATGGAACAGCATGGATGTAGTTCATGTTGTTGGAAGCGTGACCCATAGCGCCTTGGTGGATGAAGTAGTTGTTAGCGTGCCATACGATGAGTGTGAAGCCGATAACGTTGAATACTACGTTGATAGCGATTGTTGCCCATTCTGGAAGGTCTTTTACTCTGTAACCTTGAGCAAGAGCAGCATTTACAAGGTAGTAAACGAAGAAGTATGGAACGTATTGAAGCATACTTGCAATGCGGATTTCATCAAATACTCTGAAGCCGAATGTCCAAACTTGGAACATTACGCATGTTTCTTTCCAGATGTAGAATACAACTGTGAAGAATACGCCAACGAGGATAGCAGCAACAACAAGAGTCTTGATTACGTTGCCGAAGCTACGGATTTGGAAACCAGCAAATGGATGTTCGTCGTAAGCAGGAGCTTCGTCGCCGTACTTGCAAACGTTGATGATGTGGTTAACAAGCCAGATGATACCAGTTACGATCAAAGCGAAGATTGCGCACATGATACCCCATGCAGCGATCTTAGCAACGTTTTCGTAAATGAAGCCTTTGCTTGCATCTGTAAGTTTAGCATACAACCATTCCATCTTGTTGAACCATTTACCTTCAGCAACAAGGTTGTGGAAGGAAACAGCACCGAAGATTGTTGTGATGATACCACCAAGCCAGTAAGAAACGTGCTTGCGAGGACGAGTGAGGAGAACTGGAGCTTCGGAAACTTCGCCCTTCAAGGATGCGAAGAGTTTGGATTGAAGCAACAAGTCAAGGATTGGAAGGAGCATTCCGAACAAACCAAGGATACCGATAGCTGCGAAAGCTTCTTTGAGCCACCATGTTTGGTTTGTAGGAGCTTTGTAAGACCAACCTTCTGTAACGCCAAATGCATTGTAGAAGAAGTCAATTACGTGAGCAGCTGTCTTTGTGGACCAGTGGTTCATTGGGTGAGTTTCGTTTGCTTGGTAAACGGCACGGATTTGTTGTGTTTCGGAAGCAAGTTGAGCACCCTTGTTAGCAACGGAAACGAGTCTGTGTTTGTTTGGTTGAGCGATGAGTTCGCCGTTGGAGTAGATACCACCGTTAACTGTTGTCCAGTCAAGGTCGCCATCTACTGTAGCTTTTCTACCACGTGTGAATGTGAAAGCTTTTTGAGATTCCATGTAGTATGTTGTTGGAACGGATGTTGTGAACTTGTAGTATTTGCCGTTCTTAACGTACTTTGTAGCACCTACATAGTTCTTACCCTTCTTAACGTAGAAGAGAGGATCGCCGTTAGCATCTACATCGTCAAAGTTGTCTTCTGTAACAACGCCACTAGCTTGAAGAACGTATGTAGCTTCTCTGATTTGGCTGCTGAAGAAGAATTCGTCTGCGTTACCTTTAACAAGACCAACAGCGATCACGTTAGGAGCAACGGAAGATGGAGCTTCGTTAGCTTGAACAAGAGCTGCGGAGATGATACCAAGGTTCTTACCAGCGGAGAAGTTAGCATCCTTGAGCTTACCAGCGCTTTGAGCGTCGGAAGAAAGAGTGTTAGTTGTAGCAGCACCACCCATGGAGTGACCAGAAACAGCAATCTTATCCTTGTTTACTTCTGGAAGGTTGTAGAGGTACTTAGCGCAATCGTACATTGTAGCACCGTAGAAGCCCATCAATGTGCTGGTACCAGCGCCTTCTTCGTTGTGACCGTGACCAGGTTGGTCAATGCACAATACAACGTAACCACGACGAACCAATTCAATTGCGTTTTGGAGTTGCATTTCGCGGTTGTTGTACCAACCGTGAGAAAGAACTACAGCTGGACGGGAACCATCTTCTGCCTTTTTGGGGCGGAACAAGAGACCGCTTGTAACTTTACCGCTAACAGTGTAATCTTTCGCTTCAGTAGCGCCATCGTCTGTAGCCACCAAAGAGATTGTACCCTTATTTGTAGCGTCACGCAAATCTTCTACTGTATAACGCCAACCAGCGGTTTGAATGTAGGAACCCATGATTGTAGCGAGCAAGATTGCTGCAACACAGATTGCCAATGTGATCAAAATGCGCTTTTGTGCGCCTTGACTTTGATTTGACATTATCAAATCCTCCTATAAAAAATATTTTTTATATACCTGCCCGCTCTGCACGGACAAAAAGTATCAAAGTGAGTTTACCTAACCGATATGTCCAATTGATTGACGCATCCAACAAATTGGCACACAGTAGTGTAGGGAAATCCCCATCTGATAGGTATCAAGTTTTGGAGCAATTACATTATAATATAGATAATAAACTGCTATAACATTTGTAAAATGTCAAAATAAAAAGCAAGTAACTATCTCGGTTGTAATTAGTAGGACGCTTACGAGTTGATTTAGTGACTTGCTAACATTGGGAAAGCATTTTTATAACTTTCCTTAAACATGCTCATATTATACAGCATGCAAAATCAAATTTCAATACTTTTTTTAAAAAATTTTCAACTTTTTTTAAGAATTTTTCAATTTTTGTTGCTATTTTGACGAAAAATGGCCTTCCCGTGGCTGTACTCAAAAGTGAATTTTGTTTTCGATTAATTTTGGCATAAATGCGGGTTTGGGTATAGTTATATTAAATAAATTTTATCTATCATTATAACATCTATATAATAGTGGCGCATGCTTTGCTATTGTGGCCTTTGTTAACGTGTATTGATTGTTTGGTGCTTTGCATTTTGCTTGTCGGTTGGATTGTATTGGCAAAATGGATGGGGCAAAAACACAAAAAAAATGGGACGGATAATTCCGTCCCATCAAAAATTTTATGTAATTTTTAGATTGCTGTTTGACGATGTCTAAACTAATTAAGCACCGTATGTCCAAGCAACTGCGCCTTGAATGGATGTGTTTGCACAACCGATGATTGTCATCAAAGCTGCGTTTACAAGACCAGCGAGCCAAGCATTGCCTGTACGAACGTAAATACGACGTGCAAGAACTGTTGCGATTGCAATAGATGGGATCATTGGGAATGCGTGGATGTAGTGCATGTTGTTGGAAGCGTGGATCATAGCGCCGTTGTTGATGAAGTAGCTGTTTGCGTGCCATACGATAAGCATGAAGCCTGCTACGTTAAATACAACGTTGATAGCGATTGTAGCCCATTCTGGAAGGTCTTTTACTCTGTAACCTTGAGCAAGTGCTGCCATTGTTACGTAGTAGATAGCGAAGAATGGGATGTACTTAGCCATACTTGCGATACGGATAGGATCGAATACTCTTGGACCGAATACCCAAACTTGGTGTTGAACTGTTGTTGTCTTCCAGATGAGGTTAACAGCACCGTAGAAGATACCAACAAGGAGAGCTGCCAAAACAACTGTCTTAACGATGTTGCCGAAGCTACGGATTTCGAAGCCAGCAAATGGACGTTCGTCGTGAGCAGCAAAGTCATCGCCGTACTTAACCATGTTGATGATGTGGTTTACAAGCCAGATAAGACCAGTTACAAGCAAGCTGAATACTGCACACATGATACCCCAAGCAGCCATCTTACCCATGTTTACATAGATAAAGCCTTCTGTAGCGTTATCAAGGATTGTATCCAAGTGGAAGAATGTGTACCATTTTTCTTCAGCAACAAGGTTGTGGAAGGAAACAGCACCGAAGATTGTGGAGAGAAGGCCACCAAGCCAGTAAGAAACGTGCTTGCGAGGACGTGTGAGGAGAACTGGAGCTTCAGCAGGTTCGCCCTTCAAGGATGCGAATGCCTTTGTGCCAAGGAACAAGTCAATGAGTGGAAGAAGCATTGCGAACAAACCAAGGATGCCGATACCGGAGAAGATTTCCTTGAGCCACCATGTTTGGTTTGTAGGAGCTTTGTATTCGTACCCATCAACAACACCAAATGCGTTGTAGAAGAAGTCGATTACGTGAGCAGCTGTTTGTACGGAGCAGTGGTTCATTGGGTGAGTTTCTTTAGCTTCGTAAACGGCACGGATTTGTTGTGTGCTGGATGCGAGAGCTGCGCCCTTGTTAGCTACGGAAACAAGCTTACGGCCGTTTGGTTCAGCAATAAGTTTGCCACCAGCGTAGATACCGCCGTTAACTGTTGTCCAATCATCTGTAGGTTGTGGAGCAACGCCACGTGTAAATTGGAAAGCAGGTTGAGATTGCAAGTAGTAGTATGTGTTACCACTTGTTGTGAACGCGTAGTATTTACCACCCTTAACGTACTTTGTAGCTGGAACATATTCGCCACCCTTCTTAACGAAGAAGTTAGTAACGTTGTCCTTGTTAACAGCACTGCTGTGTTGAAGAACGTATGTGTTTTCCTTAAGTTTGGAACCGCCGTAGAAGAATTCGTCAGCGTTACCTTTTACAAGACCAGCAGCAATGATGTTTGTGGATTGCAAAGCACCAGTTGGAGCGCCAGCAGCTTGAACGAGGTAAGCGGATACGATACCCATAGCTTTACCAGCTTTGAAGTTAGCTTCAGTTTGGTTTTTAGTTGTTTGAGAGTCCAAAGAGAGAACGTTTGTTGTGGAGTAACCACCCATGGAGTGACCGGAAACACCGATTCTGCTCTTGTCTACTTCTGGAAGGTTGTAGCAGTACTTAGCAGCATCCAAGTGAGTTGTATCGAAGAAGCTGGATGTACCACTTGTGTTGTGACCGTGGTTGTGTTGGTCGATGATTACAACAACGTATCCACGACGAACAAGTTCGATAGCGTTTTGGATTTGCATTTCGCGGTTGTTGTACAAACCGTGGGAGAATACTACAGCTGGGCGAGAACCGGGTTCAGCATTTTTTGGTCTAAACAAAACACCGGAGATAATCTTACCGTTAACTGTGTATGCCTTGGTTTCGTTCTTTGGATTACCAAGAACATCCAAGTCGTTAGAGTTAGTGAGTTCTTTTGTTCCCTTGTTAGTTCCATTGCGGATGTCTTCAACAGTGTATGTGAAGCCAGCAGTTTGGATCCAAGAACCAAAGAATGTTGCAAGCAAAATCGCAGCGACACAAATAGCCAATGTGATCCAAATGCGCTTTTCTCTTGCAAGTTTGTTACCTTGAACTTGACTTGACATTATCAAATTCCTCCTATAAAAATATTTTTTATATACCTGCCCGTTCTGCACGGACAAAAAGTATCAACGCTATGTAGATCCAGCATCTACAAAATAAAAAATGCAAGCTGGCACTTTTGTTTTTGTATTTTCTTGACTAAATGGCTATCTTGAAAATTTTACGTCAGTGTGCAGCTTGCTTACCTTCATAAAAGTATTGTTTCAGTCCTTCTTAAGGATTGCATACATTATACAATATCCTTCGACAAAATTCAATACACTTTTTAAAAATATTTGTAAAATTTTTATAAATTTTTTTGATGCTTTATAATATTTATAATCATTTTTACCATATTAATATAACATTATAATAACATTTTTATAATTTTCCAAAATTTCGAAATTTTTCAACCAAAACACCGACAACCAAAATTGTGTCGAAATTGATGTTTTTACAACGAAACGACAACAAGTTTGCAACA
>JAZRHU010000005.1:0-1435 GCA_045644945.1 Candidatus Fimimonas sp.
TTTCCCAACGTGGCTTTGCTCACATGATGGCGGAAGCGCACGGCGAAACGGACTACATGGCATATGCAAGGTACATGTTTGGCGTAAAGCTTGATGCTTGCAAATTCCCCAAAAACAGCGCACGTGTCGACGATTTTGTGGCGGAAACGGACCTAAACGAAACTTTTACGCTACAAGTGGACGAGGGATTTTTCGCCAATGCACCCATTGTGGAAACAAAAACCTTTTTTGGCGCAACCACAACAAAAACCGTTATCAAGCTTGCCGATTTGGAGGAACTAAGGTACATCGACGTTGGCGACACGTTGGTGCTAACTTGCAACGGCCAAACAAAGTCCTTTGATATTGTCGATGTGGACCGCGACCGCGATCTAACTGAAGAGGAGTACTTGGACTTTATGACAAAGGTACACTACAACTTTGATGAACAAACTCGCGAGCCAGCACGCAAAGCCTACGAGGCACGACCAATTGCGCTCACTTTGACGGTCAAATGCAAGTAGTAGGGCCCAAGTACAAAGCATCGCAAAAGCCTATTCCAACAAACTTTTTTTGCTAACAACTTTTCACAAAAGCTAACAAGCGCACTTTTTCCAAGGTGCGCTTTTTGTTTTGGCCCATCAATTTGCTCAAAAACACCCACATTTACTCAAAAACATGCTTTGTTTACATTTTGGTTACCTAAGTATGATATGATTTTGTCAAAGTGTAACTAAACTAACAAAAAAATTTAAAGTATTGACAACACACGCGCGTAGGGTGTATAATTACAATAGCAAATTTTTGTTTAAATTAGTTCACGAAAGACTAATGGAGCAGACATGAAAACAGATATCAAACAAAAACTACTCAATCGTCCCATCAAACGTCCGGGCGCATTTGCAAGGACATTCTTCAAGATGTGGACAACAAGTGTGTGTCGCAAGCACAACGTGCAATGCACCTTCGAGTTTGACAAAAAGCTTATCAAAAACAAGCAAATTTTGTTTGTTTCTACACACGCATCTCGCAACGACTTTTTCTACACAATGGGCAAGCTTGGTCGCACCGACTTGCATATCATTGCTGGTTACCAAAACTTTTTTGCTAGCAAAACAAACTACTTTGGCATGACCAAGATGAATGCCATTCCCAAGATGCTTTTCCAACCAGATACATCCTGCACACGCAAGATGCTAAAGGTGGTAAAAAGTGGTGGCAGTTTGGCATTGTACCCCGAAGGAATCCAATCCCTTTCTGGTAGCACCCACCCCGTTAACCCTGCAACTTGCAAGTTTATCAAAAAGGCGGGCCTAACAGTTGTGTTTGCCTACTCAAAGGGCAGTTACCTCTCTTGCCCACGCTACACCAAGGATATCAAACGTGGCAAGGTTTTTGTAAACTACATAATTTTGTTCACTCCCGAAGAGCTAAAAGTCATGACGGAAGAACAAAT
>JAZRHU010000006.1:0-13585 GCA_045644945.1 Candidatus Fimimonas sp.
CAAGTATCATTTGTTGCGCACGATTGTACATTTGGTTCATTGGATGTTTCTCCTTAGTTTGCGACGTATTTTGCCCCAAAAGCCACGATAGTTTTGTTCGCAATCGTACATATCGGCACTACCTGTGGCAAGGTTTTTTGCAAGCATATCAAATGGTGGGCGTTTGGCATACAACGAAAGATTGCAGTTGACTTGGTCATTTTCCGGCAGAATACCAAGGGGTGTTTTGCCCAACAGGGAAAATATTTCAAATGCGGAAAGCATCTCGCCAGACAACACCAAGTCGCCACGCATGCGATTGATAACAACGTAGGTGGCAATTTTGTCAGCAAGTTGGCAGATGGTCTTTTGCGCATCTCGCACGCAAGGCAAATGGGGAGTTGTTACAACAATTGCCTCCTCTGCGCAGGCGGAAGCACGCCTAAAACCGCCATCGATGCCAGCCGGGCAATCAATCAAAATGTAGTCAAACATGTCACTTAGGCGGGATACGACCTTTTTGGTGGCATCCACCGAGATTTGGCGCTTGGCAAGGTGGCAAGTGGGCATTGTGTACAAAGTGGGCTCAACGTCATCTTGAATTAGTGCCTGCATGGGACGGCATTTGCCTTCCACAACGTCCACAAAGTCGTAGACAATTTTGCTTTCGATACCAAGTGCAACGTCGAGATTGTTTAGGCCGATATCCAAATCTAAAAGCATCACACGCTTGGACATTTTTGCCAATGCAATGCCCAAATTTGCACAAATTGTCGTCTTGCCTACTCCACCTTTGCCACTTGTGATTACCACCTTGCGCGCCATACTGCATCCCTCCCCTACAAAAGTGTAAACATTGTACCACATTGACAAAAACAAATGCCCCTGCTGACAATTTTTGCAAGGGCATTGTTTGTTGGATTTTGTGGAAAGTTGACGAAAAAACACCCACCGAAATTGCGGTGAGTGTTGGATACTCATTATATGCTCAGCGATATTTAATCAATTTGATCAAATAAAGTTTCTTGAATTGACTTCCTCTCATTTCTTGCTGAAATAATGATATCTTTGATATACTCGTAGTTTTTAACAAATGAATTTGGAATAAAGATTATTTTGATACCCTTTCTCTTGCAAATATCCATTTTTGCTTTATCAGACCGCTCTCTGTCCGCCGTGCCAAAATGCTCACCGCCATTGACCTCAAAAACAATGTGTGGTTTTTTGCCGAATAGTTCATGCTTGTACAACACTAAATCAAACTCTTTATTTGAATTTGCAAATTCTCTCTCGCCCTTAAACAACTTACTCAATTTAACATTTCTTTCGGCGACAAAAGTTCTATTGACCGTACAAAAATGAGCCATAGTTTTGTAAAACTCATCTTCTGCCTGACTGCCATTTGAACTACCAATTTCGACAGTAACAGCTTCGTTAGGTGGTACAATTAGCTGACCATTACCTTTGACATATTGAACCAAATTGTAGATATCATCCTTCTTATCAGCAGACAAACTATTAAGGACTTCGACATCGGTAGCTACAATAAGTTTATTTTTTGCTCGTGTTACTGCAACATTGATTAGTTCTTGGTTATTCTTGAGCCAATCAAATGTTTTTTTGCTAGTTTTTGGAGATAAAGCCGTTGATAAAATGATTGTACCCTTTTCGGCGCCTTGAGCAGCATGCACAGTACCACAACCGACATTTTCAATTCCTCTTTGCTTCAATAGATTGTTTATCAATTCTTTTTGATTGACAAATGGAGTTATGATAAATACATCTGTTAGTTTGTTTCGTTCGATATAGTTAACAATCTCATTAGCTTCCTCAATAGCATCATTTCTAAGATGGCTATTTTGATTCTTTACATCCATCAACTCGACCTCGCCGACTCTATCGATAGAAGCAATATTAAGTGAGTTATTATAATATCTTTGGTTGGAAAAACTAATTATCTTTTTGCCACACCTATAATGATATTTCAACAAAATATCTTTAGAAATATTATCATTCTCTCTCATCACATCCAAGATAGAGTGCGTCCTATAGTTGTACTTTTCTGGCACGTTATACTTGGACATGAGCGCACGATTAACTCTGTCTTCGAGAATAATTACTGGTTTGAGTTGCTTGTTATCGCCCACTAACAATAGTGAGTTTGCCTTTGCTATAGGAATCAATGCAGTTGCAATATTACACTGACCAGCCTCATCCATGATAACTAAATCAAACATAAAGTTAGGACTACCTAATCTTCGAGAAGATATATTTGTAGAAAAAATCGCAGGAAAAACTTCAATAAGCGATTTCATATTGTCGTCATTTTGTACCCACAAATTGAATTCGGCTGCTCTTTTATCATCATCTATGATAGAACAAATCTCAATAAGTTTTTTATACTTGCTCCTCTTCAACTTTTCAATATATTGCAATGACTTGAAGTATAAAAATTGAGAAAGTTGATAGTTCTCTTTTAGTGGGGTAAACAATGATGTTACCTGTTCATTGCTGATTTCAGGAAGATTATTCAACTCTTGTTGTAATTGGCCTAAACGTTTTCTTATAATGTCAACAATTTTGCCGTGATCTTCACCAACAATTTCCAAAAATTTTTTAGTACTTTCAATATAGTTTTCAAATTCTACTCTTTTTTCCTGAATATTGAGCAACTTGATCAGTTCGCTGTTGTTATTATCTGAAGTTGTTTTGATATTTTGAAGTAAATCTTCTCTAACTTGCTTGGATGTTGTCATCACGAAATTGTACAAATCCAATATTCTTAGAGTAGCCTTTTTTACGTCTTCGATATTGCCAAGTCGCAAAAATGGGAAATTGATAGTATCTCCCCTGTATGAAAAATTCAGTTGTTCTACTATACCGTCTACTGGCCTATTGTTAGATGAACAAATCAACATCGATTTGTTGTTATAAAATGCACTCAAAACCACATTGATGATGGTTTGAGTTTTGCCTGTTCCTGGTGGACCTTGCACATAGGTTACCGGATACTTCATCGCATTGTAGAGCACACGCATTTGGTTAATATTTATTCTTCTATCATAAATAATCAGTGATGGCTCTTTTCTTCTAACATTATTACGTTTACTGATATTACCGAAAAACGATTTTAGTGGAACAGGCAAATCGTTATTAGCATACTTTGATTCGATAACACTATAAGTTTCTGTTAGATTTACAGCAATCTCGCTCTGCAAAATCATCATTTCTGGACGAGTATTTATTACTTCTCGACCTTTGAGATTTTCACTAATTAGCGAAAGATACTCGTTTTTATTTCTATCAAATGTATTGATAAACTCATCGACATCCATATTGATATAGTTGAACAATGAGTGTTTTCTTCCTTCAATCAAAAACGACTTGTTAAAATTTAAGTTTTTATCCAATATCAACGACTTTCGACTTGGATCAAATGACACATTGTAGTACGCCATTACATATTTATTTTTGCCTGAATCAATGGAAAAAGCATTGATTACCAATGAATAATATGTGTTTGATGTCTTCTTGATATCATAGTGATAAATATGTTTTACAAGCTGTTCCACCTGCGCATCGTCCAGTTTATATACTTTATTTTTTCTTAAACTGTGCAAATCGACACCATCAATCAATGCATAGTCTTTTTGACTTGGATCCGCGTCGAGTAAATTACACTCTGCATAATAGTTCAAAACATTATGGTTAAAATGATCGAAATTTAGCCATTTAAAATCTTCCAAACTTGATTCGATTTTATCAATAAGTTTATCTGCCCCGTCGTATGTGCAAAAGTTTAATACTTGTGCACTTTTAATTCTGTCGCAATGTATTTCTGTTTGCAATGAGTTCATGGATTTGCTGCTATTGAACATATCCACTTTCATCTTGCGGCTAAATGGATTGATATCCCTTATTGCAATCCAATACTGAGTGGTTTCGTTTTGTTTATTTAAATATTTGATTTCCAGCCATTTAGACTCTTTGATTGCTCTAGAAATCTGATTGTATATATCCATAGTGACCTCCCATACCACAAAACATACATCATGGTATGATTGATTTACATTTAACAAATAAAATAAAAGCCGTTTTTTACTTCAAGGAAATCCTGTAGGCTAAAAACGGCTATAAATTCTATTCAGATTAACTAATATTACAAAATTTCCAAGTTCTTTTTGAATACCTTTTTGAAGTCGAGTGCAACGGCATTTGCGGCGGAAATTTCCAAAATTGCATTGCCGGTAAGCTCTGTCTTCATGATTACGGAGTCACCAAGAACATCGCAGGAGATTTCTGTAACGATACTGCGCATGCTTGTGTCAAGTGCAGATGCAAGGCGCAAAATTACTGACAATTTCTTTACTGCTTCCACATCCTCTGGGGAAAGGATAACGTTGTTGTACTTTGCCCAATCGCCGTAGTTGATTTCTTCCTTGTCGTTGATGGCAGTAACAAATGCGGCCAAAACCAAATCGCGGTGGGAAACGCCCTTGATGTTACTGTTCAAGATCATGTAGGAAGTGTGTTTTGGATGGTTGTAGAACTTGAATTGCTTGCCGATATCGTGGAGCATTGCGCAAATACGCAAAACTTTTACATATTGACGAGGGAATTTGTGCAAAACGCGAAGTTGTTTGAAAAGTTGTACGCACAAATTGAATGTTTGTTGAGCGTGTTGAAGGTTTACACCCATGTGAGCAGCAAAGCAGTTGAGAGAGTATCCTGCAACGTCGCTGATTGGCTTTTCGATCGTTTGAGGAACAACGTAGTTGAACATTACACCTTCGCGTAGACCACTGCCACTTGCAATGATCTTGGCAAAGCCCATGTGCTCGATTGTTGCTTTCATAACGGCCAATGCACTGTGGAAAACGTCCGCTCTTGCAGAGCTCAAGCCCTTGATGCGACGTTTTTTGTCCAAATCAAGTGGGCGAATCATATCGTAGACGTAGTTGAAATCTTCCACATCCATGTTGTAGTTGTGAACCATGTCAAGTGGGTACTTTTTAACTTTGCGAATGATACGTGCAAGGTTACGGCAACTACCGCCAACACCAATAAGTTGTGCATCGGGGTCGATTTCCTTGAACCACTCGACAGTTTCCAATTGTTGCTTAACAAACTCTACCATTTGGTCGGCGCACTCTTCGGGAGATCTGTCGGGACTCATAAACATGTTGGCAAGTGTTACGGCACCAAAGTCGAAAATCTTGGTGTGCAAAATGTTACGACGGTTGTAGTAAACAAACTTTGTAGAGCCACCACCAATTTCCATAATAAGACCGCGAGGAATGTCCATGGTGTTGATAACACCTTGGTAAACGTAGTTTGCTTCCTCCTCTTCGGATACTGCTGTGATGCGCAATCCTGTTGCGTTGTACACATCAGATAGGAAAGTTTTTTGATTGCTTGCTTTGCGCACAGCTGCTGTTGCCACTGCCAAAATTTGATTTACATTTTTGATAGCACAAATTTCCTTGAAAGATTTCAAGGTGGCAATTGCTTGCATGATACGTGTTTGCTTGAGACTGCCGTCAGCTTCAGTCTCGCCAAGGCGAACTGCCTCGCGATGTTCCTCCGCTACAATGAAATAGCCCCCTTCGAGCACGTCGTAAATTACAAGTCTGGCTGTGTTGGACCCAAGGTCAATAAGTGCAACTCTATCCATAGTTAGTTCCTTTTGGGTAACAGGCAAAATCCGCCTACTACCTATTATAGTTTTGTGCAGTAATTATACCATATAAAAATGGCGTTGAAAAGGGGGTTTTGAAAAAAAGTTTGAATTTTTTTAAAAAAATTTTTGGCACTTTTGCGCACAAACATCTCTAGTGTGCAGTAAAATGACAGTATTGTGTTAGTTTTTTGCAACATTTAGAAAATTGCCGTCAAATGTTCACTTTTAGCAACTAACAAAAAAGACCGACCAAACAGTCGATCTTTTGATTGTTTTTGATGGTTTTCGAGCAATTAGCAAACAGCTAAATCTGGTTGAAACTAGTCAATTTTGCAAACAAGTTTGTCCCATTTTAACCTACGTAAAGGGGCAAGATGCCAATGTGTTTGAAACAAGTTTTGGGGAACGTTTGCTTGATGCCCTTTGGGTAGGTGCAACATCAATATTGCAAGTGCAGTTGGGTTACTTATTCAATCAAATTGCACTACTTTTTTGAAATATTTGCAACTTTACGCATTGGCAGTTTTTACCAAAGTGCGAAGGTTTTTGGATGTAAGAGCAAAGCTTCCCATTGCAAGCACAATTGCAAGGTCAACAAGCACGTACAAGTTGTACACAAGTGTCCAAGTCAAAGCTGTGTAGCCCTCGTCGATGGGCGCCCAGCTGTAGAACACAAAGTAGCCAGAAAGTGTGTGGGCAAGGTATCTCAAAATTACCGCAATGGTTGTGCCTACGCAAAACTCGGCAACAACGTTACCCTTTAGGAATTTGAAGTTACGAGCAATGCCTGCAACGCCAATAGCACCAAATGCAATTGGGTAGTCGATTAGCACTTGCACAGGTTGGTAGAATTGTGGGGATTGTACAAATTGCAACAATCCGTACACCACGCCAATGATAACGCCACGGCGTGTGCCAAACATGTAGGAATACAGTGCCAATGGCAACAAACTTGCAAAAGTAACACTACCGCCTTGGGGCATGGAAAAGAATTTGATGTATGAAAGTGCAAAGGACAATGCTACACAAACTGCGCCAAAGGACAACGCTTTGGTATCAAATGCGGAGTCCTTGTCGCCAAGAAGTGCCAACACAACAATGATTGCGGAAAGTAGCACCGTCAAGATGACAAACAATGCGTTTTGGTTGTTGATTGGGTTATACCAATCGTCCACAGTTGGCGCAAACACCGACATCAAAATGGCGTACAACACAAACGCGATGGCAAATCCAAGTGCCGTCCACTTGGTAGCAGGGGACTTGCGCTTTTGCAAGATTAGGCAAACAGCAACGCCAACAATAACGATGGCAAACATACCCATCACAACCCAAAAGTTTGTATCAAAGGACTGCTCGAGCACCTTGATTGTTACCTTCAACAAACCCAAAAGGCCAATGGTTGCAACGGAGTAGCCGATGACGATACCCAAGATGGTTTTGCGACCTTGGGCAAGTTCCACATCCGTTTTGTTGCGAATTGCAATGGCGTAGACAACAATGCCAATGGCCAAAGCAATGGTAAGATACAGGGCGATTGTAGACAAAAAGTCCAACGTGATATCCAATCTTTCGGCAATTTCGCCATTGGATGCGCCCAACTGTTGTAGTAGTTCTAACATTTTTTTTACACTCCTTTTTCTTTTTTGCTGGGAAAAGAAAAAGCCTTTGTACAAAGCGTACAAAGGTCACAAAGTTTGGCAAATAGATGCCAAAAATATGATGGCTTTCCTTACGCAAGTACTAACTTGACAAGTTCAAAGGGACTCTCTCAGCCGAGCTTTGCCGGCACCCCCAGCAAGAGTATGATACTACTTTTTTAGTTGGTTGTCAACAGGTTTTTGTCAATTAGATGATGTGCCTGATGTTTGGTTTCATCAAGTGGGGAACGTAGTTAAGAAGTTCCTCGATAACACAAAACTGTGCATAAAGTTGGGTGTAGTCTTTGTTTTCCGCATAGGATTGTGCCTCGGCAAAACGCAAGTTTAGTTCGTACACGTCAATGTGTGGAAGCATCAGCTCGCTCAGTTCACGTAAATCCATCCACTTGTCGCGAAAGGCGTTGTACTCCAAAACGGTCAACTTTTGTTCTTGGCAGAGGGACATCATTTGCTCGCACTCGCTAGCCAACTGCTCGTACTGTTTGGAAAGACACACCACTTCCAATATGCCACAGGTAAGCACAAGCACCAGGGCAACAAGCCCCGCCCAGATGGTTTTTGTCATAGTCGTTTTACCTCCACGTTTTTAAAAACAATTGGCCTGTGTTTGGTTTGCAACGTCATGCGATTGTTTTCGTCAATGGCAAGGATAACAACGTTTTTAACATTGATACGTTCTTGACGAAGGAGCATTTCCAAACTGGCCTTGTCGAAGTTGTGCTGAGCAATTTCCTCGTTGTTCCACGCGCCCTGCTCCACTACCACAATGGGCAAAGTTTGTTGCCTGTCCGTCATGTTTTTGTTGGGGATTACCGTCAGTTGGCCGTTTGTTTCCATGATGCCGTAGGTTATTTCCTCCAGCGAAAAGTACTCAGCCGAGCGCATTGATTGCAAAATGTCGCCAACGGTCATGTTCAAACTGTTTAGCGCTTGCACATCGATGCCGTGGGAGTCGATTACCATCACAGGCTTGCCATTGATGACAGTTTGCATCTTTTTGTTTTTGGAAAGTAGCAAAATGGCTTGATGAATGACAAACATAGTCAAAATTGCCACGATACCAAATGTAATTGGAATGGATCTGTCCGCCATGGGGATACAGGCAAGTTCCGATATAACCAGCGTGATAACCAGCTCGAATGGTTCCATTTCGCCAATTTGGCGTTTGCCCATTAGTCGCATTGTAAAAAGAAGTACGGCAAAAAGTATGATTGCCCTCAAAAATACTATTATCATGGTGATAGTTTGCGAAAATAAACAAAAAATATACCACAAAGTGCTACTTGTCCGAAAAACATCAAAAATTCGTCAACAAATAGTAAACAAAAGTTAAATATTTTTTGAAAATTGGCAAATTTTTCAGCAATATTTAGGGTTGATGGGGTACGATATTGATAGGAACACTCAATAATTGGCAATGGCGCAACAAAATTTGCGAAACTATCTACTATCATTTGGGGGTAACCACATGCAAGAAAACACAGCAAAAAGGAAAAAACATCCCTTTTTCAACTTTGTAAAGGGCGTAGTTAGAATCTTCAAAAGAAAGCAAAAGGTTGTTTACTTGGGAGACAAAGTGGAAAAGTCATCGGTGATACTTAGCAATCACGTGGGGGCATCTGGACCAATGTCCTGGGAGTTGTACCCCGAGTTTTCCTTTAGATTTTGGGGAACATACCAAATGAACGGCAATTTGAAGATGGTCTACCAATATTTGTCGGAAATCTACTTCCATCAAAAGAAGCATTGGCCGTTGTGGCTAGCGCGCATTTTTTGCCTGATTGCGGCGCCTGTGATGAAGGGCATCTACCGCGGTTTGGAAGTTATTTCCACCTACCCAGATGTACGACTGAAAAGCACCATCACAACAAGCTTGCAACTGATTGGCGAAGGGCACAACATAATTATTTTCCCCGAGGACTCGTCGGTGGGCTACTTTGATCAAATGACAAGGTTTTTTGCTGGATTTTTGTTTTTTGCAAGAACTTGCTACAAGCGCGGTCACGACGTGCCAATTTTTGTTGCATACTACCACCGCAAGAAAAACACAACGGTAATTGACAAACCCATCAAGTACACAGAATTGCTTGCCAAGTACCAAGGTTTGTCGGACATGGAAATATGCAAAATTTTGTTGGAAAGATGCAATCAACTGGGAGAAGAGATATCCGCTGGCAAGTACAAATAACAAGCACCACACAACACAAGCAAAACTACACAAAGAGGTAGCCCCAAAGGTTATCTCTTTTTTGTTGGAAGGTTCCCAAGTCGCACTACCTAAATCAGCACTTGTGCAACGCCCCAAAAGTTAGTTTAACGAATTTACTAGTCCAAAGGTCAACTGCGGTTTTATCAAAAAAATTTGGTTTAGGCACGTTGTACCAAAGATTGTTGCAAAGCAAGCATAACGCAACCTACATTTAGGATTACCGCTGGCCACCAATCAATTTGCGCACAATCTGCAAAAAGTTGTTTACAATTTGACCAAAACACGATATACTAAAAGAGCAAAGTTGATATCGTGCGTGAAGTGTTACGTTTAGGAAAAGGCGTAAACGAAAGGACTCATCCGTCCTGCGGTGCGATATTTAGTCCGTTGCAAAAGAGTTTGTTTGGTTGCATTTGCCAAACGTGCTTGTTTTGTTACTAAATTGGCAACTTTTGCTACAACATTTGTGAAGTTAGTCGTTTTGTTTTGGCGCAAAATTGCTTTGGTAACGTCACTTTTATTGTAGTGTGCCAATATTTACTTACGGACTGCTTTTGCAAAACGCAAAAGGAGTTTTTTTTATGAATAGAACACTAAAAATCACTTGCACAGCAATGCTAACGGCATTGTCCGTCGCGCTAAACTTTTTGACAATTCAACTGACAGGTAGCTCGTCGTTGAGCTTTGTTATGGCAATTTGCATGATTGCCGGCATTTACCTTGGCATTGTGCCTGCACTTGTTGTGGGATACGTTGGCGACTTGATTGCACACTTGATACATCCTTACGGCCCATACAACTGGTTTATTGCACTGTCCGTTGCTCTTTGGGGTGTGATTTGCGCAGTTGCGTACAAACTGCCACTAAAAAGTCGCTTGGTAAAACTGGTTATTTCCGCCGTGATTTGCTTTGCACTTTGCAACTGCTTTTTGAACACATTTGGCTTGTGGCTACAATACCAAGCACACCTTGAACCAGGGCTTGTTGGCTTGATTGAGTTCATCAAAAACGGTGCACAATTCAACAAAAGTTTCGACGTGTACCTACTTGGTCGATTGCCCTTTATTGCAATCAACATTGTGGCAAACACGCTTGTTGTGGGTATCATCCAACAAACAAAAGTTTTGGACAAACTGCTAGTAAAGCTGAACGACAACAAAGCCAACTAGAAACATCAAAATAACAAAAGAGAGACGAAAATTCGTCTCTCTTTTTTGCATAATTGTATATTTTTTGGGGATACGTGGTGTGTTTTTGGTGGGTTGATTATCCAATGTATCAACACGAGTTTGATGCGGTTGTCCACAAATTGGTAGTCCAAAATGCGCAACCGACACCACGTTGTTTTGCAAAATTTACTTGCAAATTTGCCACCATTTTGGCAGATTGCTATTTGGAAAGTTCTTGCGCCAAGGCCTTGATTTGGTCTTTGTTTTGCTCGCTTACTGCGGACAAAATTTTTACTTCCGTTTGGCAAGGAACAAGGTTTTTGCACTTTTCCAACATACCCTTCATCACTTTGGTTGCCATAGGTGCCCAACTGCCGTTTTCTACAAATGCAACTTGTTTGTTTTGGAAGTTGTGTTCGGCAAGTGTGGAGATAAACTCGCGCATAAATGGGAAGATTTCGCCATTGTAGGTTGTGGTTGCAAACACAATTTTGCCGTATCTAAAGGCATCTTCCACCGCTTCGGCCATGTCGCAACGTGCAAGGTCATTTACCACAACTTTGGGGCAACCTGCCGTTTTTAGCTCTTGCGCCAAAAGCTCAACTGCCATTTTGGTGTTGCCGTAGACAGATGTGTAGGCAATCACAACGCCTTCGCTTTCCACACCGTAGCTTGACCAAATGTTGTACAAATTTAGGTAGTAGCCAAGGTTTTGATCAAGAATTGGGCCATGAAGTGGGCAGATGGTTTTGATATCCAAAGCTGATGCCTTTTTCAAAAGTGCTTGCACTTGCACTCCGTACTTGCCTACAATGCCGATGTAGTAGCGACGTGCTTCGCATGCCCAATCTTCCTCTACGTCCAATGCACCAAACTTACCAAAAGCATCCGCCGAGAAAAGTGTGCCAGTTGCACTTTCGAAACTGACCATAACTTCTGGCCAATGCACCATTGGTGCCATAACAAATGTCAAAGTGTGCTCGCCAAGGCACAAAGTGCCACCTTCGGCAACAACAACTTTGCGACCGTCAAAATCGGTGCCAAAGTAGTTTTTCATCATGGCAAAGGCGCGCGCGTTGGAAACAATCTTGGCATTGGGATATGCTTGCATAAAGTTTGCAATGCTACCAGAGTGATCCGGCTCCATGTGTTGCACCACGATGTAGTCAACAGGTCTATCGCCAAGTTCACGCTTGATGTTGCCAAGCCACTCGGCAGAAAAGCGCGCGTCAACGCTATCGATAACGGCAACGCTTTGGTCTACAATAAGATACGAGTTGTACGCCATACCATTGGGTACAACGTATTGGCCTTCGAAAAGGTCAATTTCGTGGTCGTTAACGCCCACATATTTGATGTTTTTTGCTAACATTTCTCCTCCGTAATTCATCTTGTTAGTGGTAAAATTATACCACAAATTGCCAAATTTTAACAACAAATTGATGGTAGAATAGGTCAAAAATATAAAAAAGAGAGGCAATTTTACTTACCTCTCCTTACTTTTGTTTTAGCTATGTTATACTAGTGAATTGCTCAACTGTGCATTTACCAATTGTCGATGTTATCCTGCAAAAACAGTTGCAAATCGTCCAAGTTGCCATGTGGAATGTGCTCCCATGGCAAGTTGTCGTCGTTGATGAGTTGGTCGGTCAACAAAAATACCTTTGCACCAAGTTGCTCGGCAATCATATCTTCGCCCACATCGTTGCCCACCATGATGCACTCGTCCGCTTGTAGGCCGAACTTGTCCAGGATATCTTGGTAGTAGGCAATGTTTGGCTTGCAAAAACGAGAGTTTTCGTAGGTGGTGAACAAGGCAAAGTCATCGGGGTTTAGCCCTGCCCAAGTGATGCGTTGGTGTGTTGCTGTTTGTGGGAAAAATGGGTTTGTAGCAATGATGATACGTAGCCCAAGTTGCTTAAGTTTTTCCATCAAAGCTGGCACTTTTTCGTTAAATCCGCAGGCGGATTTTGTGATGGCAAAACCACTTTGGTAAAACTTGGCAAAGTGTTGCTCGTCAGTGCGCTTGTCTTGGCCGTAAACTTGGGTGTAGACATCCCAAAACACCTGCTCGTTGGTCTTTGTGCCATCGTTTGCAATCATGGCCTTGGTGCCCGCCCAAACCGTTTGAACTAGCTTTTGTGGGTCGTAGCCAAAGGGCGCCATTGTTTTGGCAAGACCACCCATGTACGTTTTGATGAACTTTTCCTCGTCCATGGGCAAAAGTGTGCCATCAAGGTCAAACAAAATTGTTGTGATCATTGTTATTGTTCCTTTGTTGCGTTACACAAACTATTACCAAATAACAATGCGCTTTTCTGGTGCGATGTACATTTGGTCCTTTTCGGTAACGTCAAATGTTTTGTACCACTCGTCAAAGTTACGTGGTGGCATGTTTGCGCGCAAAATGCATGGGCCGTGTACGTCTACGGACAAAAGCAGTTGAGAGTACTCGGGTTTGGCCTTTTGGCACCAAATCTTTGCCCAGTTGAAGAAGTATTCTTGGTAGTTAGCGCCAGGTGTGCGTCCCATGATATCAAGCGTTACTGCAACACCACCGTTATCTGCCATGTTTTCGCTAACGATAAATGCGCCGTTAACTTTACCCCAAGGCAGTTCGATGCCATCAAATTGCTCAATCATTTGTTGCACTTTTGCTTCGAAACGCTTGAAGTCGTCCTCTGTCCACCAGTTGTTGATGTTGCCGTTTTCGTCACACTTTGCACCGTTGCTATCAAATGCGTGGGAGATTTCGTGGCCGATAACTGCGCCAATACCACCAAGGTTTTCGCTACGGGATTGCTTCAAGGAAGTCGGAGGCCAAGCGGTCTTAGGAAGACAATGGGTCTTACCAACCCCTTGGCTCACAGAACGACATGGCTACGATCCG
>JAZRHU010000007.1:0-2810 GCA_045644945.1 Candidatus Fimimonas sp.
CCCCCACCCTTCGCAAAGTTATTTGTGGCAAAAGTGATATCTAAGCACCGCCAATCAGAAGGCCTCACATGGAAAAAGTTGCACAAAAACCACCCATCACAAGGGGGCGACAGCAAAACTGCAACAAAAAAACGACACCACGTGTCGTTTTTTTTTCTAGTTTGATAATGTTGTTAGTCGTTATCTGTTACCACTTCACGAGATTTTGTTGCCAACTCGTTGAAGCGAAGTTGTGCGGAAATCTTGTTGATGATTGCCTTGACGGAACGTTCCATCTTGGAGCCAGCTGTGTAGTCGCCCTTGAGATAGAAGTCTACACGTTGTTCGTTTACAAGGTACTCGGCATCAGATGGTTTGCGGTAAACACCAATTGCATAGCCACCGCGAGCACGAATCAACTTCATGCTGGGCACGTCGGTAAGTCCATCGCCAAAGTAGATCATGTGGTGGAATGGTACAACGCGCTCGTCACGTGCCATGTACATGTTGAGTTTTTTGTCGTCGCCGATATCCTCTACACCCTTGTTGATGCGGTACAAGTACTGAGTTTTTGTTGTGTAGTCGATAGCTTCGCGTGGCCACAAAATGTTGCCCTTTTCGTCGTAGAGATAGTCGCAAGCAAAGATATTGTGGAAGTGATGTGCTATCGAGCAACCTTCGATCATAGACTTGAGACCGCAGGAAATGATGTAGTGACGAATTTCCACACCTTTCTTTTCGCCGTAGGCATTGATACGTTCAAACCAATCGGTAACACCATCAAAAAACTCTACTTCTTTGCCCATTTCCATAAGCGCTTCGCGTGTTAGTGGGATGTTTTTTTCCTTGGCCATTTTTGCCATCAAGTACATGTATGTAAGGATACTGTCTACTTCGTGATCGTGCGCAAAATCGCCACACGCATCCCAAAACTCGCCTGCTTCCATACCAAGCGCTGGGATAAATGTAAACTCTTGCATATCGCGTGTGGAGAGTGTGTTATCAAAGTCGTAGATCAATGCTACAATTGGTTTTGTCATGTTTTACCTACCTTTTTCGTTGAGTAAAATCTTTGTGTTCAACGAACATTTTGTTGAGTAAATATTGGTGCAATAGCTGTTTGTTGTACAGCCCTGTTGTTACAAATTGTGCACTTTTTTGGCGACACGTGGTGCAAAATTGCCCTACTTGAGTTTGAACACTACTGCTGTTTGTGCGTCCAAAAGTGTGATTTGGCCTTGGGTTGTTGCAAAGCCCACTTCGAAGATTTTTTCGCCAATAGGCATGTGCATCATTTGTGTTACAGCAGTTGGGTTGATTGCCACAGCAAGGTTGCCACGGCGGTAGCAAAGCACACCACTAAGGTCGCAAGCAAGCACTTCGAACTCGGCATCTGCTTGCAAATCAACGTTATTGTGACGAAGTTGTGTGAGGGAACGAACAAAGTTCAAAAGGGAGTTTGGATCATCCATTTGCTCGCTTACTGTTGGGGCATTTTCGCTACGGTCTACGTCAAGGTACAACTCAAGTACGTCCGCTGTACTAAAGCCAAGGTTGATTTCGTTTTTGTCCCATTGCATTGGGGTGCGGGAGCCGGTGCGGTGGTAGCCACCTTCCTTGGATTTTTGAGGAAGGTACTTCATGCCAATTTCGTCACCGTAGTACATAAATGGTACGCCAGGCATTGTAAAGATAAATGTGTAGGCAAGTCGTAGTTCGCTTTCGTCAAGGGTGTAGCTGATACGTTCGTTGTCGTGGTTACCAGAGATGATGCTCATGTAGCCATTGCCCTTGGAAACTTGGTAATCGGCAAGGTATCTTTCCAACATGTGTTCTGCAGATTGGTGTGCAGTCTTGCAGAAATAGCTTTTGTTTTCGCCATCAACTTTGTTTCTAAAACCAAGTTGGTTGATTGTGCCTGGGTGACACAAAACAAAGTCACAGTGGAATCCGGCAAGGTTGATTGCGCGGTTGGCATTGCACCACTCGGAAACAATCATTGCTTCGGGGTAGTCCTTGTCCAACATACGGCGTGCCTTGTGCCACAAACTTGCTGTCGCGCGCTTACCGCGGTCATTTTTTACAAGTGAGTCGGCCATGTCCACGCGGAAGCCATCACAACCACGATCCAACCAAAAACGCATAACGTCCAACATGCGATCGAAGTTGGCTTGACAAATTGGGTGTGTGTAGGGCATTTGCCAAGATGGATCTGTTACATCGGCAAAACCGTAGTTCAATGCTGGTTGACTATTGAAAAAGTTGATGAGGTAACTACCATCGCGTTCGGCCATGCCTGCCACCCACGAAAAACCTTGTGGTCTGTCCCAAACGGACTTTGTCCAAACATAGGTATCGTTGTGCTCGGAGCCTTCGGCAGTTTTGCTGTTGATAAACCAATCGTGTTCGTCACTTGTGTGACCAGGTACCAAGTCCAAAATTACATGCATATCACGCTTGTGTGCCTCGGTAAACAGGTTGTAAAGATCCTCGTTTGTGCCGTATCTTGGAGCGACTGCCTTGTAGTCAGCAACGTCGTAGCCGGCATCCATAAATGGAGAAAGGAAACATGGGTTGAGCCAAATTGCATTGAAACCAAGTGACTTTACGTAGTCAAGTTTTTCGGTAATACCATTGATATCACCAATACCATCTCCGTTGGAATCGTAGAAAGATTGTGGATAAATTTCGTAAAAAATTGCGTCTTTTAGCCAAGCTGGCATAGTTATCACCTCTCGTTTATAGTAAAGTAAGCACAGTTATCCTAAAATAACCATACTCTTACCCAATAAATATACTACATTTTTACACAATTATCAATATGTTTTTTA
>JAZRHU010000008.1:0-1835 GCA_045644945.1 Candidatus Fimimonas sp.
ATCTAAATCTGTTTGGTGCAGTATACGAAGCTGGGGAGCTTTCAATTGGCGATAATACCTTAGTATTAGATAGTGGATATATTTATTTTTACACGATACAAGGAATGCTCTACAACAAAATGGTGGGCACATCGACAACAACTTATGCGTGGCATCTTATGGTTACTCTCAAGCAAGAGGGTGGTTCTACCGTTTACAGTGACTACACAATAACAACAACCTCTGGCTTTAACATTTCAGACGATGGCCAAATTATTGGTGCTGCTAGCCATTATTCTGGTATTTTGTACGAATAGGAGGCTCTAATATGATAGTTTACAAAACTGGTAGTGGAGTAAATCCGTACATCAACAATCCGCACGACAATGACTACATCGTGTTCTTGAGTGACCAGGAGTTTGATAGTTTTGACCAAACAAAATACAACGACGGCCACCTTATGAAACGGCAACTATCTACCTATGGCGATGTTGTCAAGGTGCATTCGTATTTGTGGGGATATATGAAGCTCGTAGAGGGTAAAGCAGTGCAGTTACCTAACTTCTTCGACAAGAAAGATGGGTGGTTGGCTGTAGCAAAAACATATCTCTACTATAACGGCAAACGCAAAAGTCCGTTGGATCAGAACGGCAAACAAAGGAAATCATTTTATCACTTGCTAATGGGATTGTACATCTTGGAGAACAATTCCTTTGAGCTTTCCACTGAACAAGCAAACAACGTTCAGCTAGCACACGACGGCAATCTGCCAGGAGGAGTAATAGAGTGGTTGTATGAAAAATTAAAATAAAAGGAAGTAACGGAAATGGAATGGTGGCAATCTTTACTTATGACGGCAGCAACAGTAGCAGTGACAATATTCATAACCAGGTTTGTGGACGATGCCTTGTCTCTACCTAAACGAAGAAAAGAAGAACAGGAAGAAACAGCATCCGACATCAAGTTGTGCAAGCATGGAATACAAGTGTTGCTCAAGAATGACCTCAAAGTTAGATATGACCATTGGCTCGATTTAGGATATGCTCCCGAAGACTCCAAGGATGACTTGGAAAGGGAATATCAAGTGTATCACAGTTTAGGAAAAAACGGTGTAATGGATAGTCGCAGAGCAAGGTTCTTGTCTCTGCCCACTGAACCACCAGAAAAGGAGGAATAATCTATGGAACAAATCATTGAACAAGTAGTTGTATTTGCAGCGGCAAACGGATGGCAAATCGGACTTATTGCATTGCTTGGCATTGTACTCTTGGGCGTACTCAAGTATTGCGACGTATTCAAAAAGATTGACAAGGAAAAGCGTAAACCAATCTATTTTGCAATTTCTGTGGGCGCATCCTTGGTGGGTACAATCGTATATTTGTTGATTATCAAGCAATTTAACATCGAGTATATTATTGGTCTCACAGGTGTAATTTACGGCCTCAATCAAACAGCTTATACATTCTTCGAAAATACCAAATTGCGTGACTTGGCAGTAAAATTGCTCGACTGGATCGTAAGTCTATTTAAGAAGAAAGTAGTTGAGAAAAAGTGAATGGTGCAACTGTAAAAGTCTACTCAAAAGCCAAAGATGGCAACACAAAACTATCTGCCAATTTCAAGGTGCGAGAGTTTGCTTGCCTTGACGGAACTGATACAATATTTGTATCGGACGAGCTTGTAAAGATACTTCAAAAGGTGCGCAACCATTTTGGTAAAGCTGTTGTTATCAATAGTGCATACCGAACGGAAGCGCACAACAAAAAAGTAGGTGGCAGTGCAAACAGCCAACACAAGTTTGGCATGGCAGCCGACATCCGAATTAACGGTGTCGCTCCCAAAACCATTGCCACCTA
>JAZRHU010000009.1:0-1634 GCA_045644945.1 Candidatus Fimimonas sp.
GTACGAGCTTTAAGCAAGTTGCACACTGCGTTTACACGATTGGCCGTTGAAAACTGCTTGCCATAGGTTGTGTCGGGATAGTTGCGTACATCGTTGTCGGAAATCCTTGACCAAATGCGACCATCCCACTCGTAAAAGCCCACGTTATTGATGTAAATAACGTTGTGCTTCTTGATGATATCATCTGCCACATCCGACTCACTTGGTGGCTTGGTTGCCATTTTAGACAAGGCATCAAGGGTACGTTGCGGAAACTTGTAGTCGCACGAGTTGATGATGTCGGCTATGGTCACAGGATCACAATGACGATTGATAGACAAAACAAATTTCTTCAAGTCGTCAATAGTCTTGGATTGCTCTGCTAAAAAGGGCATACCAGGTTGTGCATTGGCTACAATAAGCGATATGTCATTGCCAGCAGCATAGTAGTCGGAAATGTCGTGGTAGTTTGGTGTTGTTCCCACCTTGAAATTGATGCCGTTTCTAAACAGCATTTGTGCCATGTCCAAAGTAAAGTGTTCGCCTGCATTGGATGTTTGGGAGTCGTCATCATAGCAAATGATAACTTGCTCGAACATCTTGGCAACGGAAAGCACTTCCTTGATTTGTTGACTAGAAAAACGTCCTGTGATAGCAGATATCGTTGGATACCCTGCTTGTATGGTGGAAAGGGCATCAAAGGCACCTTCGGCAATGAACAATACATCTCGTCTACCGTTGTTCAAAGTATCTAGACCAAATACACAATGGTTGTTGTAGTTGTCGATTGGCATTTTGCGATACTTCGAGTTAGGAAACTTGCAACCTGGCATGGCTCTTGTAGCGTAGTACACCACTGGGCCGTTAGTATCTCGATAGTATGGGATGACAAGTCTGCCCTCATCGTTTCGGCCAATGCGATACTTGTTGATGGTATAGTCGTTTATTCTACGTGAGTGAAGATACGCTCGATCTTCGTCAGTTAGTCTTGCGTGCCAGTAAGCAATTTGATTGCACAACTTTTGTGTGTAGTCTCGCCATTTGGAGTAGTCTTCCGTCTCCGTGCCTGTTGCCTCAGCAAGAAAACGAATAGCCTTGCCGATATCTCCGTCAAACTTGTGTCTAGCGCACAAATCAATGACATCGCCACCGAAACCACCACCAAAATCCCAATAGAAATCCTTTTGCACTTGGAAGGATGTTGGATTGCTTGCATCTGCTCGCAGTGGGGAAACAGTGCGAGTATTTTCACTCGCACTTACACCCATGTAGCGTTGCATGTAGTCTGGAACGGTTATCTTTTGTTTGATGATGTTTGTATCGTTTTTCACTCTTCAACACTCTCCAAGAAATAACGTTTCTCAAAGCCACCTTTTGCAGATAGTTTCGCCCTTGCAACGGCTTTTGTTTGCTCGTGTTGGGCAAGTAGTACTGACAACACCGTCACGATGTCAGCAAGCTCTTCCACTACTTCCTCTTCCGTTTCGGCAATGTAAAGTTCGTTTGCTTCTTCTATGAGTTTGGCAGTCAACGCCTTTTCAAAGTCGGCATCGTTGTCAATAACGTGGTAGTTTGCCTTTCTGCCACTGCTATTGATAATTTCTGGGATATTATCTCGTACTAGTTTGTTGTGTATTGTTTTCATTTTTTCACCT
>JAZRHU010000010.1:0-23981 GCA_045644945.1 Candidatus Fimimonas sp.
GCCAAACATGTACCTTGCATATGCCATGTAGTCCGTTTCGCCGTGCGCTTCCGCCATCATGTGAGCAAAGCCACGTTGGGAAAACCTGCGCATTTTGCCATCGTTAAAAACTGGGCAACAATTGAGGCGCTCTTGATGGTCTTCGCCACTAAACAAGTAGCCGTGCTTTTTTAGTTCGTCAACAACGGCCATGTGCACCGCCCAACTGTTATCGCCGGCATCAAAATCGTGAAAGTCGTAACAAGTCCATCCAACAACACGCAGTTTCATTTTGGCCTCCTTGCAATGTTTTTGTATATTGTAGCACCATTGTTTGGTTGTGTCAACACGCAATTGACGGAATAAATTGCTACAAACTACAAATGCTAAAGTCAAGTGTTGGTAGCGATGTTGGCTGTTTTGCAATTGGTTTGTGCAATCGCAAAGCTTTGGTGCAAAATGCCCGCACTACCACTACAAAATTAACAAAGGAGCGCAAAATGAAAAACAAAATTGTTACAATCTTACTGCTGACATTGCTTGTTGCAAGCTGTTTGTTTGTGCTGTGCAGTTGCAAAAACAAACCGCCACAAGGCGCAAACAATCAAACGGGTGGCAATCAAACAAACAACCAAAGTTGCGAAAACTGCGTTGTGTTTGGCAAAAAGTACTACGCTTTGAGCGCCGATGGCTACAACAAAGACCAATACTACAAGTTCAACAAGGACGGCACCGCCACTTGCAACATCACCATCAAGGACAACAACGGCAAAGAAACTTTCAAATCCACAATCAACTTCAAGTGGTTTGATGCTGGCAACGGACAGCTTTTGATGCTACACAACGGCACAAAGATTCTTTCCGGCGAGCAAGACGTGGCCATTGGTTTTGGCAGAGTTATGCACATCACAAAGTGCGCAATCTACTCGGACAATGCCTACTACATCTCCGAGGACTGCGTAAACGCCATACCCAACTACGGAAAAATTGTGGAAAATTCCAGGAAATTTCTCGAATTGAAAAAGGATACACCCAAAAGACAAGTGGTTGAAAACTAAAAGATAAAAACAAAAGGGACACGAGCTTTTTCGTATCCCTTGCTTATTTGAAATGTACAGCAAACAAAAAAGTCGCATCCAAATGGATGCGACTTCGATTGGCAGAGAGAACAGGATTTGAACCTGCGGAGGCTGTTAACCTCGCACGCTTTCCAAGCGTGTGCCTTAAACCACTCGACCATCTCTCTAAATATGGTGCAAATCTCGTTTGCTCAAATATAATACCAAATGTTACCCAAATTGTCAACACTATTAGAGCAAATTTTCAAACTTTTTCGGCAATTTTGACACATATCTTTGCAAAAAGGACACGAAATTTCGTGTCCTTTGTTTGTTGATACAATTACCTATAAATAACCTTGCTAACGGAAATTTCCACAATGGTTTTTCGGTTAGTTCTGCTACCATTTAGCTGGCCTACTATGCAAAAGGCATTGCCATTGCAGTAGATGTTGAATATTTCGAAACTATATTTTTTGCTATTGCACAAATCTACAAACTCTTGCAGCGATGGAGTAAATCTTTTACTAAAGATACCCTTGCCCACAATGGTTACTGGCTCCCACATCTTTGATGTGTAGTCCTCTGCAAGGTAAAGTTCCACAACAATTTGATCTTTGTTGTAGTCTTGTACGGACTCGTGATTGCCATCAACAACCATTGTAAGCAGGTTGTCGCAAAAACTCATGCGGATAACTTCGCAATCGTGCAAATCGTTGAACCAAAATGCTTTTGATGTGTCAAGTTCGAATAGCATTGTGATACTCCTTGATTATTTTCGGGATTATTAGATATAAACTTCTGGCTGTTTTCTTTTGGCAACAGTTATGTTTAGAGTTTCGAACAGTTCGCATATTTGTGATAGTTGATGCTCACTAACCAAGCTTTTTTGACACAAAACATCCCCTTTGACAGAGATTATATAGTAAAACTCGCCATAGTCGTGGACTTCTTTGATTTGTTCCAAAGAAAACTCAAATTTTGTGTGGGACTTTTTGTATAGAAAGGATGGTTTCATGGATACTTCTACTTTGTTCTCCACAAAATGAACCTCGAGTGGGTAACTCATGTTTTTGGGCAATTCTGAACAGACAACAACAACTATAGAATATAGAGCTATCACCAATGCTATCATTGCAGGGGTAAGCATTATACCTTTGTTATCGTTTACTTGAGGTATAAATCCCATTATCATCATAATCACAAGAAATAGGAAGGCGAAAAATAGCAGTCGGAAGCAATATCTATGCAATCTTTTGCGTTCTTTATATTTCAAGAAAAGCTTACTGGTTCTGCTTAGTTCTCCAGTGAATTTTACATCAATGTGTTCCATTTTTATCCTCCTTGTTGAAGTCATTTACAAAACGGGTTTCGCCTTTTTGCACTACTCCCACATGTCCATCACGTACACAAGGGGTGTTTCGTTTTCGGGGTAGTCGTAGAGGTTCAAAGTGTCGCCAATGTGGCGGATTTGTTGTTCATCAAATTGTTGCAAAAATGCGTCGATTGGGGCAATGTCGATTTTGCTGGTGCCAAACTTGTAGTGCATGGGAATGACAATTTTTGGTTGGATTTGGTCCACGTACCACTTTGCGCCGATGTGGTCGATTGTGTAGGTGCCACCAACTGGAAGCAAAAGTAAATCGCAACCGGCAAGGGTTTGGGCAACCTTTTCGTCCAAGCAACCGATATCGCCAAGATGGGCAATTTTGAGTCCATCCACCAAGAAAGTGAACACCAAGTTTTTGCCACGGAGCTTGCCTTGTTGGTCGTCGTGGAAAGTTTCCAAACTGTTGATGGCAACGTCGTCCGCTGCGCAAGCGCCAACAACGTCGATTTCCGTTGGTGCGCCAACGATACTATCCAAGCAATCGTGGTCGGCATGATGGTGGGACATTGTTACCACGTCACAACGAACAAGTGGCATTTGTAGACCAACCATGTCGCTTTTGTAGGGGTCGGTTACAACCGTCATGCCCATGTCGCTGATAATTCGAAAAGATGAGTGTCCAAGATATTGTAGTTTCATAGTTTCACCTCGCAAGTATAGATACATTTTACTATGGATTGGTTGCTGTGTCAATAATAAATATTGCACAAGTGTTAGCAAAATGGTTAAGATTTGGCATAAAAGTGGGCAATTTGGTGGCAAAAAACATCTTTTTGGACATAAAAACGGCTTTTTTCAAAAAGTAGTAGATTTTTTGCTATTTATTTGATATAATAGTAACACACACAAGGACACAACTTGGGAAACAATCTACCCCAATTTGTGCGGAGGAAAAATGAAAACTTGGTTTTTGGACCAACCAAAACAAATGCGTATGGTGGACGAACCACCAACACAATTGACGGGTAAACTTGTCAAAGTAAAAATTGAGCAACAGTTGTTGACAAACTCCCTGTTCGACATCTACTTGGGTAACAGCACACGCGAGTACCCATTTGTGATGGCGCGCAATGCGGTGGGGGTTGTTTCGGAAGTGCCCGAAGGGGTATCCATGCTCACAAAGATGGATCGTGTTGCCATCGAGCCATACATTCCATGCGACAATTGTGACGAGTGCCGTGGTGGTAACCACTCCGATTGCAGTGACATTGTGGAGCTTGGACAAAATAGCAATGGGCTTCTCCGTAACTTTGTAGACTTGCCCTACTCGATTTTGCACCACATTCCAGATGGCCTAAGTAACGAAAAGGCGTTGTTTGTTAGCTATGTTTCCTTCTGCTTGAACATTGTGGATGCACTAAAGCTGGAAAAGGGCAAACACGTTGCAGTTTTTGCCAGCACAAAAACAGGTTTGATTTTGGCACAACTAATTGCTTACTACCAAGCGGTGCCCATCTTTTGTAGTAACGAGGAAGTGCTTGTTGCCGAAGCGCGCAAAATGGGAATTTTGTACTGCATCAACACCGAAGAAGTGGACGTTGCCAAGGAAATCAAGATTGTTACCGGTGGCAGAATGTGCAAAGAGTTGGTGTTCTTTAGCGACAGCGACTTCCGCATCAAGGATGTGTACGACTCCGCAGCGCAAAACGCAACAGTTTGCTTGGCGGGCTACTCCAACAAGGACAGCCGTATGACAGTTGCACAAATTTGCCAAAAGCACCTCAAGATTATTGGCGTGTACAATGGCTACGGCAACTTTAGCTCGGCAATCAATTTGCTTGTTACCAACAAAGTTAACGTTGACCGCTTGATTGGCGAAACTGTACCATTCGAAAAATTGGACGATGTGCTTGCAAACACCACCAGCGAAGAGTTGAAGTTGAAATCTAAAGTTATTAAAGTGGACTAGTAAATTAGGTCGAGAGCAATCTCGACCTTTTTTTGTAGAAATTTTTGTTTGCTCAAAACCAACCATTCAATATTAGTCAAACAGCTATTCTATCTGTATGCGATAGCAATTTGATTGTGATATTGAAGGATACTGCTTGTGGGTAATCAAATATTTTGTTTATGTTTGTAATTCTTAATAAAATTTGCTATAAATATTGAATACCCATCAATCATGTGTTATAATGGCGGTAATAATTGCCTCCCTTGTGTAAAGGGAGGTGGCAGGCGTAGACTGACGGAGGGATTGTGATTAGACGAAAACACAACAAGGCTATCGTTTCGACAGCAAGAATATTGCGCAAAAACATGACTAAAGAGGAAAAGCACCTTTGGTATGATTTTTTACGTGGCTATCCCATCCGTTTTACTAGGCAAAAGATTTTGGGCAAATATATTGCAGATTTTTACTGTGCCGAGGCTCGTCTTGTGATTGAACTTGATGGCTCTGGGCATTTTACCAGCGAAGGAATTTTGCATGATGAGGAGCGCACAAAGTTTCTTGAAGGCTACGGACTGACTGTTATACGCATACTCAATGCCGAAATTACCAACAATTTTCGTGGAGTTTGTGAATATATTGACCGTATTGTAAAACAATCCCTCAGTCAGCAAAGCTGACAGCTCCCTTTACACAAGGGCGCCTTTATCGCCATTGCAAAAAATACTTATAGGTGTACATTTGTTGCCACACCAATAAAGTGAAAACATTGTTTGATCATTATTAGTAAAACATCCCTAATAAGATAAAAGCACTACAATCTTGTAGTGCTTTTTAATTTGTTTACAAAATTTGAATTCTATGTGGAAAAATCTTACAATTTATCCACGTACATGCTTGCGGAGAAGCCGGCAACGGCACCATCGCCCACCGCAGTTGCGCATTGGCGGATACTCTTTGTGCGACAGTCGCCTGCAACAAACAGTCCATCGCAACTTGTTTTGCAATCTTCGCCGGCAACAATGTAGCCACGCGCATCCAACTCGACAAGGTTAGCAAACGCTTGGTTGTGGGGAAGTTGGCCAATTGCAACAAACACCGCATCACAATCGTGGTAGGTGATTGCGCCAATTTCGTCGGCATAGGCAACACCTGTTACCTTGTTGTCACCAACAATCTCGCGTACGGTGGCATTTTGTATCCACTCGATTTTGTCGTTGCACTTCAATCGTGTTTGCAACTCGCCATCGCAAAACAGTTTGTTTGACCAAGTGAGCAATGTCACTTGAGAGCAAATGGTAGCAAGATACAACGCATATTGCACTGCGCTGTTGCCATCGCCTACAACCACAACAGGCTTGTTTTTGTAGAAAGAGCCATCGCAAACGGCACAGTAGCAAACACCGTTTCCTTGCAATTCCGCTTCGCCATCCACACCCAAGTGCTTGTGGGATACGCCACTTGCAATGATGACGGACTTTGCTTGATACTCGGCATACTCGGTGGTTACCACAAAATGCCTTGTAGGTTCTTCCACCAACGTAAGAGCTGCGCTCCCCATGTCGAACTCCACTCCGTGGGCAACGGCTTGCTCGAACATGTTGTTAGCAAGTGTTGCACCATCAACGCTATCCACCCCGGGGAAATTTTCAATTTTTGGTGCGGTGGCCATTTGACCGCCAAAGGCGTTTTGCTCCAGTATCATCACGCTTTTGCCAGCGCGAGCAACGTAGAGTGCCGAGGTTAGGCCGGCAGGGCCACCACCGATAACAATTACATCATACATAGTTTTTACTTTGCGCCATCTGCCCATTTGCGAATGTTGGAGGCATTTTCGTAGACAGAGTAGCTATCGCCATCTGCAACTACCAATGTTGGCGTCATTTTGATTTGAAGTTTGCTTGCAAGTTCGATGTTTTTGGTTGCATCTACTTCGTCGAAGTCGATGCCAAGTTTTGTGAGCATGATTTCCGCCATTTTGCAGTTGGGGCATTTGTCTTGAACGAACAAAATGGGTTTTGCTACAACAACATCTGCCTTTTTGTCATCTTGCTCGGGTGGCAAAACGCACTTTTTCAATGTGCTGTTTTGTGGTTGGTAGGTTTTGCGTTCCTTCCACTCTTGTGCTTTGCCATCGTTCCAGTTTTGAACAGGACGGTAGTAGCCAGTGATACGAGAGTATACCTCTGTCTTTCTGCCACAAACGGGGCACTCGTTAACTTCGCCAGCGATGTAGCCGTGGTCAACGCATACCGAGTAGGTTGGGCTCATTGTGTAGTAAGGAAGTTTGTAGTTTTCCGCAATGGTACGAACAAGCTTCATGGCTGATTGCCAGTTAGGCAATCTTTCGCCAAGGAAGGAGTGGAAAACTGTACCAGATGTGTACAATGTTTGAAGTTCGTCTTGGATATCCAATGCATCGAAAATATCTGCTGTGTAACTAACTGGCAAGTGAGAGCTGTTTGTGTAGTATGGTTTTGCATCCTCGGTTGAGCCAGCAGTGATGATATCTGGGTAGAGTTTTTTGTCGTGCTTTGCAAGGCGGTAGGATGTGCTTTCCGCAGGGGTTGCTTCCAAGTTGTACAAGTCGCCGTACTTTTCTTGATAGTCGGAAAGGCGCTCGCGCATGTGGTTTAGCACTTGTTGAGTGAATTGTTGCGCTTTAGCGTCTGTCATGTCGCAAGCAAGCCAACGAGCGTTTAGGCAGGCTTCGTTCATACCAACAAGACCAATTGTGGAGAAGTGGTTGTCAAACGAGCCAAGGTAACGCTTGGTGTAAGGATACAAGCCGTTTTCCATAAATTGTGTGATGGCATTACGCTTGATCTTCAAAGAGCGCGCTGCAATATCCATAATTTTGTTCAAACGGTTGTAAAAATCCTTTTCGTCTGTGGCAAGGTAAGCAATGCGAGGCATGTTGATGGTTACAACACCCACACTACCGGTGCTTTCGCCACTACCAAAAAAGCCACCAGACTTTTTGCGAAGTTCGCGAAGGTCAAGACGAAGACGACAGCACATACTGCGAACGTCGCTTGGTTGCATATCGCTGTTGATGTAGTTGGAGAAGTATGGTGTGCCGTACTTGGCGGTCATTTCGAACAACAACTTGTTGTTTTCCGTTTCCGACCAGTCGAAATCGCTTGTGATGGAGTAGGTTGGGATTGGGTATTGGAAGCCACGGCCGTTTACGTCGCCTTCGATCATGGTTTCGATAAAGGCTTTGTTTACCATGTCCATTTCCCTTTTGCAATCTTTGTAGCAGAAGTCCATTTCCTTACCACCAACAATACAAGGAAGTTCAGCAAGGTCGTTGGGAACTGTCCAGTCCAAAGTGATGTTGGAAAATGGCGCTTGTGTGCCCCAACGGCTAGGAATGTTTACGCCGTAAACAAAGGACTCGATGCACTTTTTGGTTTGTTCGTAAGTGAGGTTGTCCGCCTTGACAAATGGAGCAAGGTAGGTATCGAAGGAGCTAAATGCTTGTGCGCCAGCCCACTCGTTTTGCATGATACCAAGGAAGTTTACCATTTGGTTGCAAAGTGTGGAAAGGTGCTTTGCTGGGCCAGATGTGATTTTGCCTGTTACACCGCCCAAGCCCTCTTGAATGAGTTGCTTAAGTGACCAACCTGCGCAGTAGCCTGTGAGCATAGAGAGGTCGTGTAGGTGCATTGCAGCAGAACGGTGAGCTTCGGCAATTTCCTCATCGTAGATTTCCGAAAGCCAGTAGTTAGCTGTGATTGCACCGCTGTTGGAAAGAATCAAGCCACCAACGGAGTAGGTAACTGTGGAGTTTTCCTTTACGCGCCAGTCATCAACCTTCAAGTAGCCATCAACAACCGATTTGTAGTTCAAAATTGTTTCGCCAACGTTACGAACCTTTTCGTGTTGTTTGCGGTACAAGATGTAGGCCTTGGCAACATCTACGTAGCCAGCTTGAATAAGGACAGTTTCTACGCTGTCTTGGATATCTTCGACAGTTACATAGCCATCGACAATTTTGTCGGAAAAATCCGCTGTAACCTTCAACGCGAGCATATCGATGATATCTTCGTTGTAGGCCTTGCCCTTTGCTTCGAACGCTAACGAAATGGCCTTGCTGATTTTGGAAAGGTTGAACTCTACAATTTGTCCGTCTCTTTTTCTTACGCTGTACATACTTCCTCCGTGCGAAACTTTTTTCGCTTGTGATATATTGGGATAGCAGAGCCACCTTGTCGAAAGTAACAAAGTGGCCAATGCTTGTAAACTAAAAACTGCGCCCCATCAAGTTGGGACGCTTACTATTCTACAATACAATATGTAGTGTTGTCAATAAAAAATGTCAACTTTAAACACAATATATTGTGTTTTGTTTTCATTATTACACAATATATTGTATGTTAAACATAGTATTGTGACAGACATAAATACCGCAAAAAATGCCCTTTTTGCCCCCTTTTGGCGGGTGGCAACGCAACGTTTTTGCAAACAAATGGCAGTTTTGTATCAATGTCTAACATAGCAGATGGGTTCTTTGCACCACAAGATGTAGTGGCGGATTGCTCCAACCAAAGTGCAAGCAAGCGAAATCAAACGCCTGAGTATAGTGAAAAATTCGCAGTGTCCGTTCGCAAAAAAAATAAAAATTGGGTATTGACTTTGCTCTTGCAAAGTAGTATACTGTTGTTGTCAAAAAGATTGCGCAGATGCAATCATCAGAAGGTTATTTCATACCTTAGTGAACTCCATTTAAAAAAGAGAAGGGTATCCATCACCCTTCTCTTTTTTTTGTTTTGTGATGGGTTGGTTTTCGGCGGGAGTAAACCCCCGCCCTAAGATAGAGTGGTTACATGCAAATAAAACAGTTTTATAAAACCGGGAGGCTCTTGCGCTATTTAATATATTGCACATTTTTATAAAAAACGGGAGGCTGATAGCCCCCCTACATTGTGTAGTATCGCAATAAAAAACGGCCCTGTTTTTACAAGGTCGTTTTTGTTGTATTGCTATTTCAATTTGTTTGCAATGTCAAATGCCACGGAGCTCTACGTTATCAACATGCTTTTGCAAGATTTTTTGGTAACGCTCGAGTGTTTGCTTGTCGCAACCGATGGTTGTGGGATCGATCAACTCGCCACTGTCCACAAATTGTTGAAGATACACAACTTTGGCACCACTAAGCCACTTGCCCATATCTTCGATGGAAATGTCGCTATGCAAGTTGCCTGTTACTGTTGTGCGAAATTCGTAGTCCACAAGGCCACTTTTCAAGAACTCGACACTTTGGCTAATGGCGGACATATCCACATTGGCGCCAACTGTTTGTGGGTACATATCTGGGCTGTTTTTGACGTCCATTGCAACGTAGTCCACAAGCCCAAGCTCCACAAGTTGCTTTAGTTTTGCAGGAAATGCGCCGTTGGTATCCAGCTTGACAAGGTAACCAAGTGCTTTGACTTCTGTCAAAAACTCCACAACATCGCTTTGCAAAAGGGGCTCGCCACCGGTAAGGCATACGCCCTCCAAAACGTTTTTTCGCTTTTTGAGAAAGGCCAAAATTTCCTCTTGGGTAAGAAAATCTACACCACCCGTTACAAGGGAGTTGTTGTGACAAAATGGACAGCGGAAATTGCATCCAACGGTAAACACCGTGCATGCCACTTTGTTGGGGTAGTCCAACAACGTTAGTTTTTGCAGTCCGCCAAATTTCATTTTGATACCCTTGTTTGACCTTCCAGCACTGGGAAGGCCTTTTTGTTTGTTGATACTTTTTTGTGTTGTTTGAAAATTATAGCTGTGGAAGTTGTTTGCACGGTTGCAAGATATCCACAAGAAATTTGCCAAAAAATTTGCAGTTTTATTTGCGTAGATTGTACGAAGTATTGATGGAAAATATCCACAAAACAACTACAAAATTGCGGTAAATTTACGCTAAAACTACGCAAAAATTGTGGTCAATGCCCACAAAAAACGCAGATACGTGGTGGTTTTTTGCTAACTAGATTTCGCTGTGCAGTTTTGCAAGTTCTGTTGCAATTTTGCTTGCCAAACGTGCATTGTTGAACACAAGTTGGATGTTGGATGCCAAGCTTTGGCCGGAAGTGAGTTTTTGAATTTTGTCCAACAAAAATGGAGTGATATTTTTGCCTGTGATGCCAATTTCGTCTGCTTCCACAAGTGCCTTTTGGATGTTTTCGTTGATGTAGTCTGGATCCATTGCGTACTCATCGGGAATGGGATTTGCAATCAACATACCCCCTTGAAGGCCCATTTGTTCCTTGGCAAAAAATGCATCGGCAATTTGCTTTGGAGTGTCCAAGCGGTAGTCCACTTTGAAGCCACTTTTTTGAGTGTAGAATGCAGGCATATCCTCTGTTTGGTAGCCAACAACGGGCACACCTCTGGTTTCCAAACACTCAAGTGTCAAGCCAATATCCAAAATGGATTTTGCACCAGCACAAACTACCATCACACTTGTTTGTTGAAGTTCGTCAAGGTCGGCGGAGATATCCATTGTGTTTTGAGCGTTGCGGTGTACGCCACCAATACCGCCTGTTGCAAATACTTTGACACCTGCAAGACTTGCAATGTACATGGTTGTTGCAACGGTTGTTGCACCATCAAGCTTGCCAGCAACAATAAATGGCAAATCTCTGCGAGAAACCTTTGCTACGGCTGTGCCACGTTTGCCAAGATGCTCAATTTCCTCCGCGGAGCAACCAACTGTCAACACGCCACCAATGATGGCAATTGTTGCGGGCACTGCACCATTGTCGCGCACGATTTGCTCTACCATTTGTGCAGTCTCGACGTTTTGTGGGTAAGGCATGCCGTGGGAGATGATTGTGGACTCCAGCGCTACAACTGGTTTGTCGTGAGCGATTGCATCAAGTACTTCGTTAGATACCTTTAGAAATTTTACCATGGGGACTCTCCTTGTGTTTTAGTATTTTTTGAACAATGGCAAACATCACTACCATCAGCGCAAAAAAGATTGCCAAAAAGTAGGGGTAAAATGCCATAAATTTTTGAGAAATCAGACCAAACAAAGGTGGCATCAAAGCGCAACCTGTGTAGGCAAAGGCCATTTGTACACCAATGATTGCTTGGGAGTTTTGCTCGCCAAAGTTGCTTGGTGTGGAGTGAATTATCGCTGGATATACTGGTGCACAACCAAGGCCGGTCAATACCAAACCAATGTAGCACACAATGGGGTTGGATATTGGTAGCATTATGCACGCGATGCCCACCGCTATAACAACAGAGCCAATAACAATAAGTTTGTTGTCGCCAAGCTTGTTGGACACAAATCCACAGGCAAATCGTCCTGCCGTGATACCAATAAACAATAAACTGCCAAAGGTTGCGGCCGTTGTTTCGTCAATGTGGCGCACGTTTACCAAGTAGCTTGATGCCCACAACATTGCCGTTTGCTCCAATGCGCAGTAAGCCAAAAACATCACAAGCAACGGAACAATACCCTTTACCTTTAGCGCATCAATCGTTCTTACATCGGAGCGTTTTTCCTCCGCGGTGGTCTTTTTCCACAATGGCAAGGACAAAAACAACAAAAGGGCAATTACTATTTGAACAACGGAAATGACGCCATAACCGCCCTTCCAGCCGTACTGAGTCTTTAGACATTGGCCCATCACAAAGGGGCTTGTGAGCGCTCCTAGGCCCCAAAAAGCGTGAAGCCAGTTCATGTGTTTGGAGGAAAAGTGAAGGGCTACGTAGTTGTTGAGTGCGGCATCCACACCACCTGCGCCAAGGCCAAAGGGAACAGCCCAAACAACAAGGTGCCAAAACTTTGTCGCAAAGGAAAAACCCATCAGCGCCACCGCCGTCATTGTTGTGGAAATGGCGGTAACAAGACCTGCGCCCAACTTTTTGGTTAAAAAGTTAGACAGCACGCTAGACAAAATTGTACCGCAAGTGATGGTTATTGTAACAATGCCCGCATAGGAAATGGGCACGCCAAGTTGCACCTGCATCACCGGCCAAGCACTACCCAGCAAACTATCTGGCAGGCCAAGGCTTACAAAAGCAAGGTATATCAATGCGATTAGCAACGCTATCATAAAACCGTTTATCCCTCAAAACATTTTATCTACATCTTTATATATACAATTATTGCATTATTGGCGGATATTGTCAACACATCGGCCCAAGGTTGGCCCAAAATTGTTGCAGTTTCCACCAAAATTTGCCGTTGACGAATGGCCAATTTTACTGTATAATGTATTTAGTGAAATTTGCGTTTGCGCAAAAAACTTTAAATTTGCAGGTATCAGCAAGCACCCCGCAAGTTAAGCGGAAAATGCTGTGTCCACCCAACAAAATCTAAAACAAATCTGTTTGGATTGCAAAATTTGCAAGGTTACCAAACAGTCGAAGGAAACACTATGTACAATCAAGCACTTGAACTCATCAAAAAGTACGACACAATCATCATTCACCGTCACACAAGTCCAGATGGCGATGCCATCGGTAGCCAAGTTGGCCTAAAACACATCATTTTGTCCAGCTTCCCCAACAAAAAGGTGTACATTGTGGGCGACTTGACCCGCCGCTACGCCTTTGTGGAAGATTGGGAGCCAAACGAAATTGACGACCAAACCTACAACGGCGCACTTGCAATTTTGCTAGACAGCGCTGCACCACACCTCATTGCCGACGACAGATACACCCTTGCCGAGACGACACTTCGTTTTGACCACCACTTGTTTGTGGAAAAGTTTTGCGATGTGGAAATTGTAGACACATCCTTTGAAAGTTGCTGTGGGCTAATTGCTCACTTTGCAAAAAGTTGCAACCTCAGTTTGGACTCCGTTGGCGCAAAGGCGCTTTACACAGGTATGGTAACAGATAGCGGTCGCTTCCGTTACGATAGCGTAAACAGCCAAACATTCGAGTGCGCATCATATCTCATGCAATACCCATTCGACACCAACGACATCTACGCAAACTTGTACGCAGACGACTTTGCAAACATCAAGCTCCGCGCAAAGTTTACTTTGAAAATCCAATTTAGCCCAAAAAACGTTGCCTACATCTACACCACCAAGCAAGAGCTTTTGGATAGTGGCGCCGACGAGTTTTCCATCTCTCGCGGAATGGTTGGCACAATGAGCGACATCAAGGGCGTAAACATTTGGGTAAACTTTACCGAAACGGACCGCGGTGTGCTTTGCGAATTGCGAAGCAACAAGTACAACATCAACCCTATTGCTGTTAAGTACGGCGGTGGCGGACACCAAAAAGCAAGCGGTGCTTGTGTGGAAAACCACAGCGTTGCAATGCAAATGCTTGCCGATTTGGATGCAATGATGGAGTAATTTCCCGCCACATATCCCACAAAAATACAAAATAGGAAATATACACACATGACACAACAACAAACTCTCCAAGCAATCTTGGACAAAATCAAAAGCTACAACCGCATCATCATCACACGTCACCGCAGACCAGATGGCGATGCAATTGGCTCTTCCCGCGGACTTGCAGGCATTTTGCGTTGCACCTTCCCCGAAAAGGAAATCTACACCCAAACGGAAGACTCAAGCAACTACCTTGCATTTTTGGGCGAAGACGATGCACCAATTGCCGACGAACTTTACGCTGATGCACTTGTAATCGTTACCGACACAGCCAATCTCCAACGCATTTCCAACAGTAAGGTGCACCTTGCCAAGGAAATCATCAAAATCGACCACCACATCGACATTGCACCCTACGGCAACATCAGCTGGGTAGAGGACTTGCGCTCATCCTGCTCGGAAATGATCGCCTACTTCTACCACCACTTCCGCGATGAGCTCAAAATTGACGTGCAAACTGCCACCTACATCTACACAGGTATGGTAACAGACAGCGGTCGCTTCCGTTACGAATCCACCAATGGCGACACAATGCGCCTTGCAGGTATGTTGATGGACATGGGTATCAACACCGAGTGGCTATTTGCCAACCTCTATCTCCAAGACTTCGACTCCTTCAAGTTCGAGTCCTTTGTGCACGAAAACATGAAGCGCTCCGAACATGGCGTTGTGTACATTCACATCGATGACGAAATCCAACAAAAGTTTGGTCTCACTCTTGAGCAAGCAAGCGAAGCGGTGTCCTTTATGAACTCCATCAAGGGTAGTTTGTGCTGGTTGGCGTTTATCAACTGCCCAGATGGCACAATTCGCGTGCGCCTTCGCTCCAGATTTATGGAAATCAACGCACTTGCGGAAAAATACGGCGGTGGCGGACACCAATGCACTGCTGGCGCAACCTTGACGGACGCAAACGACATTGCCAAAATGGTTGCTGATGCTGACAAGATGGTTGCCGACTACAAAGCAACACACGAGGGCTGGCTATGAGAATTTTGGTTACAAACGACGACGGAATTGAAAGCGTTGGCCTAAAAATACTTGTTGAGTGGGCAAAAAAGCTTGGCGATGTTACAGTTGCTGCGCCAGCCGTTCAACAAAGCGCAAAGTCACACGCTATCAACATCCACGACCCAATTGAAGTGCGCAAAGTGCCCTACATGGATGGCGTTACCGCCTACTCCGTGAACAGCACCCCTGTGGACTGCGTTCGCTTTGCAACTTTGGGCCTAAAAACCACCTACGACTTGGTGCTTAGTGGCATCAACCGCGGTTTCAACTTGGGCGAAGATATCCTTTACAGCGGTACTTGCGGATGCATTTTCGAAGCAAAACTGCGCAGTATCAAAGCGGTGGCATTTTCCACCGACCCAAGCACTTTTGACCATGCCAAGGCGCAACTGGATACTGCATGGAACTACATCCAAGCAAACAATTTGTTCGACTACTGCGACCTGTACAACGTAAACATTCCACTTGAGCCAAAGGGCATTGTGCTAACTCGCCAAGGGGATGCCTACTTTACGGATAGCTTCGACAAAGTGGACGACACACACTTTCAACAAAACGGCTACTGCATACACGAAAACAAGTTCGACTTGACTGTGGATACCGATGCAACTATCAGCGGATACGTTAGCATCACACCACTTTCCATCAAGCGTGACGATGCAACTGCCTTTGAGTTGGCAAAAAACAATTTGAAATAGAAAATTGACAATGACAAAAGGACGAACAATTTGTTCGCCCTTTTTTTGATACTAAAACGTTTTGACCGCAAAAAAGACCTTCCATTTGGAAGGCCTTTTTTATTTGATTAGGGGGTTAGTTAATAGTGATACTCTTGAAACGAACTTGATTGGATCCCTTGACATCTAATTTCAAATGTGTATATTCGCCATCAAAATCACAAGTATAATCTTTATAACTTGTTGATGTGACTGAAATCGTACCAATCTCCTCCCATGTCGCACCATTATCTTTACTTCCATAAATAACAATGGTGTCTACTTTATTGCCTGCATTTACACTTATTTTTCCAACAGTTCCATTGCATGTGATAATTGCATAACCATTGTTAGTAGAACTTGAATACATTCTCAATTCGCTTGTGAAGTGACAATCTGTAGTTGTAATAGTCACATATTCATCCAATGTATGTGCTTCATTTTTTGCATATTGCGTACCTGCTGTGTAATTAGCAAAAGTATATGTTTTTGTTGGAACAGGACTTGCTGAAGAGCCTTGATTGTGTCCTGCACACTTATCTGCACATACAGGCTCTTGACATGCACTATCGGTACACTTGTTACATGTTTCGCATACATGTTCACATACATGTTCTGGTGTAGGAGTACCGCCACTAGAACTGCGTTCTCCCCAAACATAGAATGCGACTGTTTGATTTACAATATTTTGTCCACTTGGAGATGTATAGCAACGAACATCTTGTGTAAGATATACACCAAGGTAACGGCTTGTTCCAGTGTGTTTAAGGTAGCCACTATTAGAATCAATTGTGAATACTTTAGCATTATTTGTTCCTACACGCACACCATTGTTACTGCCTGTGCAGTAGAGCCATTTTTCTGTCGTGCCATTTACATAGATAGTCAAGTTGCCATTGTTATTTGCAATATTCCATTTGATATTGTCTGCAATATCGCTTGTAAGCTTGTCGCCATCAACTGTTACTAAAACTGCTGTAGGAGCAACAGTTGTGCCCTTATCGTTAGATACAGCATAAGTTTTTCCATCTGTTTTTGTCCAAGTGATAACCACAATGTCATCGGATTGAATATCTGCAAGGTCAGTCTTGATCCAACCTGTTTCTGGCTCAGGTTGATCGCCGCCACTATCTTCCACCTTTGCAACTGTGAGTTCAAATGTCTTTTCGGCAGTTTCGCCTGCAAATGCAACTTCGGCTGTTAGAGTAACAATTGTGTCTTCTTCTGGACGAGTTACTGTTGCTTTGCCATCAACAATGGAAATTACTGATGTGTTAGATGATGTCCAAGTGATTGTACCATAGTCAACTGTTGGCAATGTAAAGTCACTTGTTGGATTTGTATTGGCAATTACAAGGTTATCTGCAAGTTTTTGAGCGGTAACTTCTGGTTGACCATTGAGTTCCCAAAGAATAGCGTTCTTCATTTGTGGAGCATCATAGTAACCAAGTACACCATAAATTACAATTACATCGCCAACAACAGGCTTTGTTGTCATACTATCATAGCGAGTTCCCTTAACGGAGTACAATCCATAAGTATAGAATGTATTGCCATCAGCATCCTTGATATAGATATTTCCATAGGTAGTATTATCTACTTTTGTGATTTCGCCAATGATGTAGTATTTATCGGATGTGTATTGATTCTTTGTTGCGCCAGAAAGTTCAATTGCTTGTGGAATTGATGTTAGTTCGATGTTGGATGTTGCAATCAAAACACCACATTCGCACTTGCCACCAACAGCACTGTGAGCCACTTGTTCGCCAGTTGTTTTGCCACAAACAGAACATTCTTTCCAGTGATGAGTATCATTGTGCGCTGTGTCATTTTGGTCATGAGCAGTAACTTCTTGATCTGCGCCACAAACTTTACAATCTTTCCAGTGATATTCTGCATCGCTTGACCAAATTACATCTTCAGTATTATGACCGAGTGCTTCGCCTTCGGTTTCGGAGCATACAGAACATGTCTTTGGAGCTGTGCAGGTTGCATCTGTCCATGTGTGGCCGTTTGCGTCTACTGCGCTATCTGTGTAGCTATCTCCACAAACTGTACATGTATGAGTTGTGTAACCCTTTTCGGTACATGTTGGTGCTGTTGCTACGGAGTTGTAGCTGTGACCTGTTGCAGTAAGAACAACTGTTTCCATTACTCTTTCGCATACTGAACACTTGTATACAGTTTTACCATCTTGTGTGCAAGTTGCAGACGTGGTTTCTACCATATCCTTGTTGTGTTCGTGATTGGATTGTTCTTCGCCACAACGTTCGCAAGTGCCATTTTCTGTTGTATGACCAAGGGCTTCCTTTTCCACATAGGTTGTGTAGTCGCAACGAGAGCAATCTTCGTAAGCATTCCAACCAATTGCCGTACATGTTGGAGCTTTTGCTTCGTGTTGAGTGAGATCGTGACCAAGGGCTTCGCCGTACTTATTACCACAGATTTCGCATGTTGGTTGTTCTGTGCAAGTTGCTGTACCACCGGAGCAATTTGTGATCTTTTCGTTACAGCCATTGTTGCAGATGTGGTCGTTATCTGTATCTTTGTGACCGAGAACAAGGATTGTTTCCTTGCCTTCGATGTAGTCGCAACGAGAGCAATCTTTGTATGCTGTGTAACCAGCTTCTGTGCAAGTTGCAGCAAGACCTGCTACGTCTACAAGATTGTGACCGAGAGCTGGGATTTCTTCTTCCAAAATTGTTTCACAGTAAGTGCACTTAGTTGTTTCGCTACCAGCATTTTCGCATGTTGGAGCAACGTATGAAACTGGAGTTTTTGTTTCGTGTGTGCACTCGAAACCAGCAGATTGCTTGTAGATGGAAACTGCTTGTTGTCCGGAAGCATAGCAAGAGAACAATGGGCTTCCGTTGTTTGGATTGTAACGCATCACATTTCTGTTAGTGGAACCAGTTGCTACAATTGAAGTAGTACCATTAGTAATAGTAATTGTCCAACTACCATTCACATCCAAAGTTTCTTTTGTCTTCAATTGGTTACCGGAACTACTTGCTGCATACAAATAACCCGTTTTATCGCCTTCCACATAGAAACCAAATGTGCCAGCAGATTGGCCATCTGTAAGTGTGATAATCTGAATGTCTGCAGGAATTTCACCAGTGATAGCACCATCTTTTGTTATTACAGCCGTTGCGCCACGGTTACTACTCTTTTGATTTGTACTAATAGCGTATGTGCCTTCAGCATTGAGAATAACAATCTTGTCACCAGCTTTCAAGTCGCTTGAATCTGTTACCAAGAACCAGCCAGATGCGCTAATTCCGCACTTATCACAACCTTGTGATACATCGTGAGTTTGTGTACCAGTGTCGCCACAAAGTTCACATGTGTATGTATGGTAGGTTGCATGTGTATTTTCGAAGTCATAATCATGGCCGAGAGCATCAATTGTTTCTTCTTCAGTTTCGCCACATACGGAACATGTGAATGTCTTTACACCCTTTTCGGTGCATGTTGGAGCTGTTGTTACCACACCATCGTCATAGTTGTGGCCAAGAGCTGGTACTACAGTTGGAGCTGTGATAACTGTGTTACATACGGAGCACTTTTTACCAGCTGTCAAACCTGTTGCTGTACATGTTGCTGGAACTGCTGGGATTGTTTCTTCGGTGTGACCTGTTGCTGGAAGTGTTTGTTTGCCTTCGATGTGGTCGCAACGGCTACAATCTTTGTATGCTGTGTAACCATCAGCTGTACATGTTGCTGGTTGACCTGCTACATCTACAAGGTCGTGACCGAGTGCTACTTTTTCTGCATATGTTGTGTGAGTGCAACGTGTGCATGTTACGTATGCATCCCAACCAATTTCTGTACATGTTGGAGCTTTCGCTTCGTGAGATACTTCGTCGTGACCAGGGGCTACTACTGGTTGTGTTTCGTAGTGGTCGCAGTTTGCGCAATCTCTACGTTCTTCGCCTGTTGTTGTGCATGTTGGAACAATTGTTTCTACCCATGCGCCAAAACTGTGGCCGTTTGCTGGAACTACTGTTTGTGCTACAAGTACTTCGTTACATACGGAGCAGTGAGAGCCAGCTGTCAAACCTGTTGCTGTACATGTTGGAGCTACTGCGCTATCAACAACTTCGGTGTGAGCAAGTTTTTCGATAACTGTTTGAGCAACTGTGATTACATCACAAACTGTACATTGTTTACCTTCGGTAAGACCAGTTGCTGTACATGTTGCTGAAACTGCTGCAAGAGTCTTTTCTGTGTGACCTGTTGCATCTACTGTCTTTGTTTCGCGAGAGAGTTCTGCTTCACATACAGTACAGTAAACTACGTTGTCGTAAGAACCTGTGTTTTCGCAATCGGAAGCTTTTTCGTTTTCAACAACTACGGAACCTGCTTTGTGACCAAGTGCTGGAACTGTTACTGTGTTACGGCTGAGTTCAGCATCGCATACTGTACAGTAAACTACGTTATCGTAAGAACCTGTGTTTACGCAATCTGGAGCTTTTTCGTTTTCAACAACTACGGAACCTGCTTTGTGGCCAAGTGCAGGAACTGTTACAGGTGTGCGAGAGAGTTCTGCCTCACATACTGTACAGTAAACTACGTTGTCGTAGGAACCATCAACTGTACATGTTGCTGCTACGTTGTTTTCTACTACAACTGCGCCTTCGGTATGGCCGAGTGCATTGATTGTTTGTTTGCCTTCGATGTGGTCGCAACGGCTACAATCTTTGTATGCTGTGTAACCATCATTTGTACATGTTGCCGCTTGACCTGCTACGTCTTTGAGGTCGTGACCGAGTGCATCTACTGCTTGTGTTTCGTAGTGGTCGCAGTTGTCGCAATCTCTACGTTGTTCGCCTGCTGTTGTGCATGTTGGAGCTTTTGTTTCTACCCATGCGCCAAGCTTGTGGCCGTTTGCTGGAACCACTGTTTGTGCAACAAGCACCTTGTCGCATACGGAACAGTGTTTACCTTCGGTAAGACCTGTTGTTGTACATGTTGGAGCTACTGCGCTATCAATAACTTCGGTATGGCCTGTTGCTGGAACTACTACTGTGTTACGGCTGAGTTCAGCATCGCATACAGTACAGTAAACTACGTTATCGTAGGAGCCATCGTTTTCGCAATTGGAAGCTTTTTCGTTTTCAACAACTACGGAACCTGCTTTGTGACCAAGTGCTGGAACTACTGTTTGTGCTACAAGAACCTTGTCGCATACGGAGCAGTGTTTACCTTCGGTAAGACCTGTGTTTGTGCAATCTGGAGCCTTTGCGCTATCGATAACTTCGGTATGGCCGAGTGCGCTACCTTCGTCCGCAATTGTATCTTTTGTGCCACAACCATTGTCACAAGTTGCTGTCTTGGTGCCATCTTGTTCGCACTTTGCATCGTTGTTGGATACGTAGTTTGTGAACTTGTGCTCGAGTTGTGTTGTTGGATGTGTTGTTCTGCTGATTTCGCTGTTGCAAACTGAGCAGTATACAACTTCGTCGTAGGAGCCGTATGTGGAGCATGTTGGAGCTTTTTCGTTTTCCTTTACGGCTTCGGCTGGAGTGTGACCAAGGGCTGGAACTTCTTGTGTTGTGCGGGAGATTTCCGCATCGCAAACTGTGCAGTATACAACAAGTTCGTAAGAACCTTGGATGGAACATGTTGGGTCTACTTTGTTTTCCACAACTGCTTCGGCAAGGGTGTGACCAAGGGCTGGAACTACGTCTTGCTTAACGATAAATTCGCCACAAACGGAGCAATGTTTACCTTCGGTAAGACCTGTCTTTGTGCAAGTTGGTGCAACTGCCGCATCGATAACTTCGGTGTGACCATTTGCTGGAACAATTTGTTGCGCGATAATGATTTCGTCACATACGGAGCAGTGTGAGCCTTGAGTTAGACCTGTTTCGGTACAAGTTGGAGCTTTTGCACCATCGATAACTTCGGTATGGCCACGTTTGTCCACTGTGAATGTGGTGCTTGATACTTTGGCACCGCACTCTTTACAGTAAACAACGGAGTTGTAGTAACCATCTGTTGTGCAGGTTGGTTCTACGCGACCTTCCTCTACAGCTGGGGATGCTGTGTGAGGAACCTTTTCGATGGAGACGTTTGTTTTGGAAACTTGATCGCCACAAACTGTGCAGTATACAACGGAGTCGTAAGAACCCTTGGATGTGCAAGTTGCGTCAACCTTGTTTTCTACAACGGCACTACCTGCTGTGTGACCAAGTACAGGAAGTGTTACTTGTGGGATGATAACATTGTTACATACCGAGCACTTTTTACCTTCGGTAAGACCTGTGTTGTCGCAATCAGCATCTACTCCTGGGATTATTACTTCGGTGTGAGGTTTTACTGGAACGATTGTTTGAGCTACAAGAGTTTCGCCACATGTGGAGCAATGTTCACCTTCGGTAAGACCTGTCTTTGTGCAAGTAGCTTCTACCGCTGGGTTGATAACTTTGGTGTGACCAAGTGCAGCAACTGTGTTTGCATTGTACTCGTGACCACATCTTGTACATGTATATGTTGTGTAGCCTGCTTCGGTACAAGTTGGGTTTGTTACAACACCACGATAGTTGTGATCAAGTGCAGTAACAAAAGTATCTTTGTATGTGTAGCCACAGATGGAGCAAACATGTGTTGTGTAGCCTGCTTCGGTACAAGTTGGAGCAGTTACTGTGGAATCGTAGTCGTGATCACATGTTTGTTTTTCAACTGGTGTGCCTTCGTTTTGTTTAGCGTGGCAAACTGTGCACTCTTCGTGCTTTTCGCCTTCGGTTGTGTAGGTAGGCTTGATGTCTACAATCCACTCCCACTTGTGACCAAGTGCTGGGATTGTTTGTTGAGCAACAAGAATTTCGTCACAAACGGAGCAATGTTTACCTTCGGTCTTGCCCGCTTCGGTACATGTTGCTGGAACGGCTACATCGATAACTTCCTTGTGGCCAAGTTCTTTTACTTGACGAGTTTCGGTGTGCTTTTTGTCGTTTGCACATACGCGAGTTTCTACACCAGGTGTTGTGCAAGTTGCAGGTGTTGTTTCCACCCAAGCGCCGTAGTTGTGGCCAAGTGCAGGAACTGTTTGTTGAGCAACGAGAACTTGGTTACATCTCAAGCAATGTTTACCTTCGGTTTTACCCGCTTCGGTACATGTTGCTGGAACTGCTACATCGATGTACTCTGCGTGACCAAGTGCTGGGATTGTTTGTTGAGCAACAAGGATTTCGTCACAAACGGAGCAGTGCTTACCTTGAGTAAGACCTGTTTCGGCACAAGTTGGATCAACTTCGTTGTCGATAACTTCGGTATGACCGAAAGCTTTTACCAATGCTTGTGGTTTGAGAACTTTGTTACATTCGGAGCAATGTTTACCTTCGGTAAGACCATCGGTTGTGCAAGTTGCAGGGATTGCAACATCGATAACTTCGGTGTGACCAAGGGCATCAACAATAACTGTTGTACGGCTAAGTTGCTTGTTGCAAACAGTACAGTAAACTACTTCGTCGTAGGAGCCGGCTGTTTCGCAAGTTGGTTCTACTTGGTTTTCCACTACTTTGTCGGCAGGTTTGTGGCCAAGTGCTGGGATTGTTTGTTGAGGTACAGTAACTTTGCCACATACGGAGCAGTACTTGCCTTCGGTTTTGCCCGCTTCGGAGCAAGTTGCATCCTTGCCTGGAATTGTAACTTCGGTATGGCCGAGTTTTGGAACGTTAACAAGTGTTCTGGAAACTTGTGCATCGCAATCGATACAGTAAACAACGGAGTAGTATTGACCGTCCTTTTCGCAAGTTGCTTTTACTTCGTTTTCTTTAACGGCTTCGCCACCCTTGTGAGGAGCAAGAGGCAAAGAAAGTGTTGTGGATTTACATTCGGTGTTGCATACTGCACAGTACTCTACCATGCGGTAGGAGCCTTCCACTGTACATGTAGACTCAACTCTGTCCACTTCCACAGGTGCATTTGGAGTGTGGGGGATTCTTTCGAGAGTTTTTGTTTGTCTGTCCATTTCCGCATCACAAACGGAGCAGTAAACAACGATATCTACGGAACCTGCTTTGTAGCATGTTGGTTCTACGCGTTTTTCTTCAACAGCGGGTTCTGCTTGGTGACCAAGTGCAGGAATGTTGGTTGTCTTTCTGGAAAGTTCTTCTTTGCAAGTCAAGCAGTAAACAACTTCGTCGTAGGAGCCAGATGTTGTGCAAGTAGCTTTGATGTCGTTTTCGATATTAACATCGCTATTCTTGTGGCCAAAAGCGCTCACTTTGATTGTTTTGCGACTAAGTTCCTTGTTGCAAACTGTGCAGTAAACTGCTTCGTCGTAGGAACCTTCGGTTGTGCAAGTTGGATCAACTTGGTTTTCTACTTTAACGTCACTTGGTTTGTGGCCAAGAGCTGGAACAACGATTGTTTCACGACTGAGTTCAGCTTTGCAAGCTGTACAGTAGATAACGTTGTCGTAGGAACCATTGTTTTCGCAATCGGGAGCTACGTTGTTTTCTACCTTGATTTCGCTTGGTTTGTGGCCAAGAGCAGGAACTACAACTGTTTTACGACTAAGTTCCTTGTTGCAAACTGTGCAGTAAACTGCTTCGTCATAGGAGCCTT
>JAZRHU010000011.1:0-23418 GCA_045644945.1 Candidatus Fimimonas sp.
GTTCCCTGCAAATAACCTTGCAATAGTGGTGGGATATATTTCAAGAGCTGGCCTTAGGCTGGGTGGAGTTTGCATAACTGTTGCAATAGATAGCATTGCGATGGTGTGTTTTGTGAAACTTGCCAGCATCTTTTTGTAAAAATTGCGTGCTTGAGCAACTGTACACGTGCGCATTTGTGCATTTGTCGTGGGCAAAGTCTGTTTGGTTTGCAACAACTTTTAATGATGTTTGATTTATTTGATACATAAATAAAAAATATTTATGCGCGTATGCGTAAAAAAGGTGTGTCACATTATTGCAAATTTATAACGAATATGCTAAAATACTAAATTAGGAAAACATAATTTCTAATATCAAAACGGAGGTGTATTTCTTTATGAAGACATTCAAAGGTGGTCGTCATATTCCCGATAACAAGCACTTGACGGAAAATGTTGCTATCGAGTATATGCCCATCGTCCCAGACTACTACGTTTCCCTTGCTCAACACATCGGTAAACCTGCAAGTTTGTGCGTAGAAATTGGCGAAACTGTTTGCGAAGGTCAACTTATCGCAAAGGCAGACGGTTTTGTTTCTGCAAACATTCACTCACCTGTATGTGGTACAGTTGTGGAAGTAGTAGAGCGTAAAACTGCCCAAGGCAGAATGGCAAACTTTGTTCACATCAAATCCAGTGGTGAACAAAAGGTTCAAACTTACGAACCACTTACAAACCCCACAAAAGAACAAATCGTTCAACGTATTGCTGATGCTGGTATCGTTGTTATGGGGGGCGCAGGATTGCCAACCGCGGTAAAAATTCAACCCAAAGATCCAGTTGATACATTGATCATCAATGCTGCAGAATGCGAACCTTACCTCAACTGCGACAATCGCATCATGATTGAGCGCACCAAGGAATTTATCGAAGGTGTTCGTTTGCTTGCAAAAGCTTGTGGTGTTGAAAACATCTACATCGGTATCGAAGAAAACAAACCCGAGGCATACGCAGCAATGCTTGCGCTTGATGGCGTAGTTGACGAAAAGAGTCCTGTTCGCCCTGGCGATATCGTTGTTATGAACCTCAAAGCAAAGTATCCTCAAGGTGCAGAAAAAACTTTGATCTACGCTTGCACAAAGCGCAAGGTTCCAACAGGTGGCTTGCCAGCAGCAGTAGGTTGCATCGTAAACAACGTAGCAACAGCTTACGCAGTTTGGGATGCAGTTGTTAACGGTCGTCCACTTTACAGACGTGTTATGACATTGTCTGGTCGTGGTGTTCGTCGTCCAAAGAACATCGATGTTCGCATTGGTACTCCTCTTGCATCCATCGTGGAAATGTGCGACAACGTTACCGACAACACAGTAAAACTTGTTATGGGTGGCCCAATGATGGGCTTTACATTGGCTGACTTTGATGTTACAACAACAAAAGCAGACAGCGGTTTCTTGGCTTTGACAGACGAAGAAGCATCCACATTGCTTCCAACTCCATGTATCCGTTGTGGCCGTTGTGTAGACATCTGCCCAATGAAACTCACTCCACTCATGATCGACTTCTATGCTACAGCTAACGACTGGAAAAACGCATTGAAGTACGGTGCGATGAACTGCTTCGAATGTGGCTCTTGTGCATATGTTTGCCCAGCTAAACGTCCACTTGTTCAAAGTATTCGTCTTACAAAGATTAAATCAAGGGAGATAAAGTAATATGAAATACGTAAGTTCTGGTTCTCCTCAAATTCGCGATAACTCCACAACAAAGCGCATCATGATTGATGTTTGTATCGCTTTGTTGCCTGCTACAATTGTTGGTTGCGTACTTTTGGGTTTGATGAGTCCTCAATACGGCATCCAATCTGCAATTTTGATGGTAATTTCCGTTCTTTCCGCAGTTGCAGCAGAGTTTGTGTTCAAACTTGTAACAAAAGTTTCCTTCAAACAAATTCTTGATGAGTTCGACTTTACATCCGTTGTAACAGGTATGCTCATCGGTATGAACTTGTACCAAAACTCCAAGTGGTATGCAGCAGTTCTTAGTAGCGTTTTTGCTATTGTAGTAGTAAAAATGTTGTTTGGTGGCACAGGTAAAAACATTGTTAACCCAGCAATCGCAGGTCGTATCTTTGGTTACATTTCCTTTGGTGCAGGCTTCGGTGGCACAATGGGACTTGACAAAGTTCACCTTTCTCCAATTTCCTACGGCTCCGTAGCTGCAGGCGCAACTCCATTGCAAGCAGTTTTGGGCGATGCTAAGTGCACACTCAACAACCTCGACTTGTTCATCGGTACAGGCGTTCCTGGTTGTATTGGTGAAATCAGCAAAGTTGCATTGCTTGTTGGTGGTATTTACCTTGTTTGCCGTGGCGTGCTCAACTTCCGTTGGCCACTTGTTTACATCGCATTGACAGGTGTTACAACTGTTGTGATTGGACTTATTGGTGGTGCTGGCTTTACAGATGCTCTTGGTAAGTTCTTGCCATCCATTTTGAGTGGTGGTTTGTTCCTTGGTGCAATCTTCATGGCAACAGACTACGTTACAGCTCCTGTAACAAAACTTGGTAAGTATGTCTACTTTGCACTTCTTGGTATCATCACAGCAATCTTGCGTGATGCTGTTGGTGCAGAAGTAGTATCCTTCGTAATTCTTCTTGGCAACCTTATCGTTCCATTGATTGACAACTACTTCGTTCGTCGTCCATTTGGTTACCACAAACCAGCAAAGGAGGGAAAGTAAAATGAGTGAAAAATCTAATAGCTTTGTATCTTCTTTGAAGGCAATCGCCGTTTTGCTTATCATCTGTATTGTTTGTGGTGCTTTGCTTGCTCTTTGCAACGACATCTTCTACATCGATGACGAAACAAAGTTCAACCGCGCAATGCAAAAGGTTTACCCCGACTTCGAACGCGATTCTAGCGTTTCCGAAACTCCACTTGCCGATTTCAAAAACGTAGCAGGTGTTGGTAACGTTTCCAAGGTTTACGCATCCAAAGATGGTACATACATTTTGGAAACAACAGGTCTTGGTGGTTTCTCCAATGGTAACGTAACAATGTACGTTGCAATTGGTGGTCAAAACCCAGACGTACAAATCAAAGCCCTTTTGATCACAGGCAACGTTGGTCAATCTTGGGTTGCAAAAGTAGATCAAAAATCTCTCGACAAAGCATACGTTGGCAAAAACATCAAGGATCTTGCTGGTGCTCAATTTGGTGCCGACTACAAACTTGGTGGTACAACTGGTACAAGTACAGCAATCTTGAACGCAGTTAAAGTTGCTATCAGCTACTGCGTAGATGGTTTGAAACTTGTTTCCACACCAGAAAGCGAAGCTCGTGATGCAGCAGTTGCATTGCTTGCCGGCTACACATTGACAACAGTAGTAGACGAAGCATACACAACCGAACTTGGTGCAAGCTTCTACTTTACAGGTACAAAAGATGGTGCTGACGACGTTGACGTTTACGTATTTGGCGACTCCGCAAGCGGACACCAAATCGTAGCAGTAAAAGCTGGTCTCAAACACGCTGACCGTCTTGCTGCAACAGCAGTTGTTGCAAAATCCGAAGGTATCGACAATGCACTTGTAGAAAAAGTTCAAGGTTTGTCTCAACTTGAAGCACAAATCCGCAAGGCTGCTCCAAACTTCACATACGATGCAGATGGCGATCTCAGTCAACACACAACAAACTCTGCTTATGCAAACACACAAGTAACAAAGGTTTACAAGAGCAACGATGGTAGTCTTGCAATTGTTGCTGAGTCCACTGTTGGTGACTACGAAGGTTACACACCAGGCAAACTCACAATGATGGTTATTGTTTCCGAAAACAAGATTGCTGGTTGGTCTGTTGTATCTCTTGGTGATCACTCCTTCTTCCAAGGTATGATCGAAAGTAAGTATCCAAATGCTTACGTTGGCGAAAGCATCACAGCACAAATTACAAAAGTTCCAGTAGCTGGTGCAACAGGTTCTGCAGATGCATTCTTCAACATCATCAATATTGCAGCATACTACGCTAATAACGTTGCTTAACGAGGAGGTAAGGAAAAATGAAACTTAAAAGATTCAAAGAAATAGCACTTGACGGTGTTGTTCGCCAAAATCCTACCTTCAAGTTGGTGCTTGGCACTTGCCCAACATTGGGCTTGACAACTGCGGCTCTTTCCTGCTTGGGTATGGGCGCAGCAGTAACATTCGTTCTTATTTGCAGTAACATCATCATCTCTCTTCTACGTAACATCATTCCAGACAAAGTACGCATTCCTTGCTTTATCGTTATCATTGCAACATTTGTTACAATCACACGTATGGTATTGGAAGCATACATGCCAAATCTCTACGACAGTCTTGGTATTTTCCTTCCTTTGATTGTTGTAAACTGCATCATCTTGGGCCGTGCAGAAAGCTTTGCAAGCCACAACCCAGTTGGCGAAAGCGCACTTGATGGTTTGTTTATGGGTATTGGTTTTACTGTAGCAATCACACTTATGGGTATCGTTCGTGAACTTTTGGGCAATGCAAGCATCTTTGGTATTGAACTTTGGGACAAAAACGTATTCTCCATTGGTTTCTTCACAACAAGCGCTGGCGCATTCTTGACATATGGTTTGTTTATTGCTGGTTTCACAGCTATCTACAACGCTATCGAAAGAAAAGCTCAAGCTAAGCTTGCAAATGCATAGGAGGACAAAAAAATGACAGATATTCTTGCTATTCTTGTTGCGGCTTTGTTCTCGCAAAACTTCGTTCTTGTAAAATTCTTGGGTATTTGCCCATTCTTGGGTGTATCCAAAAAGGTAGACTCTGCTCTTGGCATGGGCTTGGCTGTAACAGCAGTTATGGTTATCACATGCGCAGTAACATACCCAATCTACACATTTATTCTTATGCCACTTGGACTTGAATACATGGAAATTTTGGTATTTATCCTTGTTATTGCTTGCCTTGTACAAATGTTGGAAATGCTCCTCAAAAAGTTTAGTCCAGGTTTGTACTCCGCAATGGGCGTTTACCTTCCACTTGTAACAACAAACTGTGCTATCCTTGGTATTGCAGAAAACGTAATTGCTAAAGCTGCAAGTGCCGAAGGTGCAGGATTCATTTTGAAGGGCGTATTCTTTGGCGAATGGCTCAACATCCCAATGGTTTACTCCATGGGTACAGCAGTTCTTGCTGGTTTGTTCTACGGTCTTGGCTTTACTCTTGCAATCGTTTTGCTTGCAGGTATCCGTCAAAGAACAGACAAACTCAACGTTGCAAAGTCCTTGCGCGGTTTCCCTCTCACAATGATCACTGCTTGCTTCATGGCAATGGCATTCTACGTATTCACATTGATTGGTTAATAGGGGGCGTACATGCTTAATTTGTTTCTAATTGGTCAACCTATCCAATGGGTATCCTTTGCATTGGTTGTAGGTATCATGGCTGCAGTTGCCCTTGTTTTGGGTGTTTGCATCTTGCTTATCTCCAAACTTTGTTTGGTAAAGGAAGACCCTCGCATCAAGGAAGTTGAAGGTTTCCTTGCTGGCGCTAACTGTGGTGCTTGTGGCTATGCTGGCTGTGCCGACTTTGCCAAAGCATTGGTAGAAGGCAATGCTGATTTGTCTGCTTGCTCCGTAACAAGCCCTGCAAGCAAGGCGGAAATTTCCAATATCATGGGTGTTTCCATTGTTGGTCAAGAACGTACCGTTGCAGTTGTATCTTGCGCTGGTGGTAACACTTGTCGCGACAAGTACGCTTACCAAGGCTACGGTGACTGCGTAAGCCAAAACATGCTTGCTGGTGGTCGCAAAGCTTGCAACGTTGGTTGCATGGGTAGTGGTACTTGTGTAACAGCTTGCCCCTACGATGCTGTGGAAGTTCAAGACGGTAAAGCATTTGTAAACACAGATCATTGCCGTTCTTGCGGTCTTTGCATCAAGGCTTGCCCCAAACAACTTATCAAACGCGTACCAGTTTCTGCAAAGTACTACGTTGCTTGTTCTAGTCAATGCCGTGGTAAGGACGTTATGAACGCTTGTCAAGCTGGCTGTATTGCCTGCGGAAAGTGCCAACGTCTCTGTCCAAATGGCGCAATCATCTTGGTAAACAACGTACCAGTGATCGACTACTCCAAGTGCACAAACTGTGGTGCTTGTGCCGAAGGTTGCCCACGCAAGTGCATCAAACTTGTACACGGCGAATCCAAAGCTGAGTAATTACATAGCTAAACAAAGAGTCTGACAAATCAGTCAGGCTCTTTTTTATTGCAAACAAATTGTTTGCAAACAAAATAACCATCTCAATCATTGCCAAACCACTATGCAAAACTGGCAAATTGTGCTAAAATATAACAAACTACAATGTGGGAGGTATAACAATGTACAAGTTTTTTGCCTATCTCAATCGCATGAAGTACATCAATCGTTGGTCGCTTATGCGTTCCACCGTTACGGAAAACATCATGGAGCACAGCCAACAAGTGGCTGTGATTGCCCACGCGTTGGCAATGATATCCAACACCTACTTTGGTGGAAATTTGGACGCCAACTCCATTGCGGTAAAGGCCATCTTCCACGAAACAAGCGAAGTTATCACAGGCGACCTTCCCACACCAATCAAGTACTTCAACGACGAAATTCGCACATCCTACAAGGCGTTGGAACACTACTCCAACGAGCGCCTTTTGACACTGCTTCCAAGCGAGCTTTCAGCAAAGTACGCTACAATTATCAATGCCGACAAGGACGAGGAGTACAAGTACGTTAAGTATGCCGACAAGATTTGTGCCTATCTCAAGTGCGTGGTAGAGCTCAACATGGGCAACTCCGACTTCTCTTCCGCAAAAAAGACACTTCGAAAGGAAATTGAAGATTTCCACAGCCCCGAAGTGGACTACTTTATGGATAACTTTGTTGAGGCATTTAGCCTAACATTGGACGAATTGCAATCATGATAGTTTTCGACAAAGTAACCTATCGCTATCACTACGAACAGTTCGAGCTTTTTAAGCAACTTAGTTTTACGCTTGTTGATGGTGTCAACACTATACTTTGTGGCGAGCAAGGTGGCAAAAGTTCCATTTGCAAACTTTTGTGCAACGAAATTGCTCCTCAAAGTGGCAACATCACAATTGGTGGCATACAATGCAATGCGCAAGCGAACAACGGCGTGTTGTGGCTACCCAAAAATCCCACATTTTTCGAGGGGCGTGGTGTGTTATTTAACATTGCCTACCCACTGAAGGTGCGCAAAGTTGCCAAATTGCAACGAGACGTGATTGCCAAGCAACTTGCCGAACAGTTCAACTTGACAGCAGATATCAAGGCAAAAAAACTTTCTGCAGAACAAAGACGCAACCTTGCGCTTGCCCGCGGTTTGGCGGTTGAGCGTCAAGTGGTGCTTTTTGATGATTTTTTCCAAACCAAGCAACAACAAGCGGAAATTCTACAACTTTTTCCCGAAGCAATCAAGGTTATCTTGACAAGTAATGCATCACTTGCAACAGGTCACACGGTGGTTATCGATTGTGGCGAGTGTATCTACCAAGGGGATGCGGAAGGGGCACAAGTTGCCTGCCAAGAGATACTTTCCATAACAAAGGAGTAAAAATGGACAACAGAGATATTTTTGACGAAGAATTTGACCGACTAAATCTTGGTCAACAAGAGCCACAAAACCAATTTGACAGTTGGTCAACTGGCTACAACGTCTATCAACAACCAGAACCCAAACGTCAACACAAACCATTTAAAATTGTGCTTACTGCCATCTTGATGGTGGTGTGCATTGCACTTGGTTGGGTGCTCGCGGTAATCACAACGGACGAACCCATCGAAGACGAGCGTCAAGAAATTTTGAACGAAGTTTTCGACTACATGGACTACAACTTCTACCAAGAAATAACGGAGGAGGAGTGGCAACTTGCCGTTGAACAAGCGGGCTCTGCTTTGATGCAATATGCCGGCGACCAATACAGCTTTTTGATGTCTCCACAAACCTACTACGACTACATGAACGATGTAGGTAGCATTTTGACGGCAGCAAGCAACATGAACGAGTTGTTTGGTATGACCTATCAAATGGAAAGCAAGGGCATGCTTATCACAGATGTTATGCCCGACTCTGTTTCTTACGGCCATTTGCAAGCAGGCGACTTGATTGTAATGATGACAAACATCAAGGAGTACATCCCCATTGTCGATGCAAACGGAATGTTGCAACTTGACGACAACGGAAATTTGCTTGTGGAAAGATACACAAGTGGTTCGCCAAAGCTTGCCAACTCCCCCTATACCAATGGTATCTTGTTGGAAGGTGCCACAACAACTCAAGTAGGCAACTACTTGTTGATTGTGTATTCAGCAACATTCCACGTGTTGCGCGGTGGTCAAATTGTCACAATCAACCTTGCTCGCAACAAGGTGGGCATAGCCTATGACGAAAAGAACATCGATCCTAACAAGCGTTACGACTTTAAGTTTGTAGAGTACTACATCAACGACACAACAAACAATATTTCTGTAACTCCACAAAATGGTGCAGCACTAAGCACCTACCAAGCACGTGGACTATCCAGATTGCCCGCTAAAACAGCTTACGTTCGCTTGAAGCAGTTTGACATGATAACAGACAATGGCGTAAACAAAGCTGCAAGTTGCGATCAGGAAATGAAGGCAGTTTTGGAAATGTTCAAGCAAAGCAACTGCGAGTACCTTGTTCTAGACCTCAAGGGTAACCCCGGTGGATACGTTCACTTGACGGTAAACATTGCAGGCATGCTTATTCATCCAAACAATTTGTCTGCGGAAAACAAAGCCAAAGTGGAACAAGGATTGTCTAGCAGTACCGCCAAGTACCTTGTAACAAAACTTGTCGATCGCGATGGCTACGAAAATAACTACACAGTAAAAAGTTCCTACTACAACTATTTCCCACAAGCGGAGCTTGCCAAAGGCAAAAAGCGTATCATTGTGTGGACGGATGAAGGTAGTGCAAGCGCAAGCGAACTTTTGACGGGCACACTTTTGGACTACGGCACAGCGGTGCAAATGGGCACAAACACCTATGGCAAGGGCATTGCTCAAACCATCGAGGAACTAAACATCACAGGTAAGTATGTGGATGTAAATGGTGTCACTCAAAACGATGGCAAATGGGCCGTTTACTACACCTTTGCAAGCTACTACTCTCCTTTGGGTACAAATATCCAAGGCATTGGTTACAAGCCAACAAGTAGCCATCAAGCCTCCAACTACAGCAGTTTGTGGACGCTTGCAAGAAACTATTGGGGAATTTAGTTATACATGCAGAGCGACGTTGTGTTTGCGACCAAATCAACGGTACAATATCCCTTGCTAGATTTGCAGTTAGCATAGTCGTACGCGATACGGGCCTAAAAAACCGTTGGCAAACAACAATGTTCAAAGTTGATTATCACGTAAAATTTTCTTTGTGACGAGTGCACAAAACAATATCTAAAATGCAAAAAGACGGACTCAGTCCGTCTTTTTTTTGATGTTTTTGGCGCCCCTAAGTTGTTGTGGTAGTGCTTTGGTATGTGCACCGATTGCCAAATGTAAGCAGTTTTGGTTGTTGTGGGGCGTGCGTCAATCATTTTGCCAAGTACCAGTTGTCGTAAAAGTAGCACAACTTGTGTTTTACTTCCGCTGTGGCAATGGTATCAATGGGTGCAAAAAACTGTTTTGCGCGCTCGGTAGGGCTGGGGAAGGTGTACCCTTCGTCATTTTGATAGTCCTGCGATTGCGTAGGTGTGTGCGCTTGTGGGGCGGAGTAACCGCCTTGCAAGGAGCTTGATTGCCCCTGTTGGCCAATGCCACTTTGCGTTGTACCGTCGTCTGCTTGTGGAATGGTTGTTTGGGGCGCAAATTGCCCGTATGGGGCTGAATATGTCGCAGTATCTCCTTGCTGACTTTGACCACTGTAGGTAGTGGCAGTTGGTGTTTCGAGGGTAGATGTTGGCGCGTGGAATGGTGCTTGTGGTGCAGATTGTGGTCGTTGCGATTGTTGAGTTGCTGGTGGTGTGCACGTAGACGTACTGCTATTGTTGCCACCAAACAAGTTTTGCGCAAAACTCATAATTGTGGGGTTGGTCATCATTTGGAAGATTGCACCAGTTTTGTCCTCGCTGGTGGCCGTAGGCGAAGATAGTTTTGTAACGCCATCCAAAATGCCACGCGTGTCCTCGTTCAAAAAGGGCGCAATGTCCTGGATTTTGGGGGAAGATTGTGTGTTGTTGGATAACAGTTGCCATGCCAAAAACAGCAGTATTGCAGTAGACCAGTTCAAAGCGCGCTCCTTTTTTGTTTGTATCGTGGTTGTGTGCACAGTTGCAAATTTGCGCATACGTGCATGTTTTTTTGCAAATTTTGTGCATTTTTTGCTCGTGCAATTGGCTAAATAAACCAAAGCAAAATGTGTCTATTTAGATATTTGCAAATGTGTATGGTTGTGTGTTTGAGCCATGTCATTTGCGTGTCGCACAAATTGGCAAAAATGTGTCGGTGTACCAAAATGATGCCGTTAGTAAAATTTTGCAATCGTCTTGGTAATTATTACATTATATGCGGAATATATTTTACAGTGACTACATTTTTAGGAGATAACTATGGACGATCCACGCAATATTTTTGTAAGCCAACGCCAAGGCTATCAACCCACAAGCCAACAATCGCCTTCGCCACATCAAAGTGCTCAAAGTGGTGCGCAAGGCCCTGGTGGCGGTAATCCAACGGCAGGTTCTAATCCTACCGACAAAAAGGCCCCCAGTTCCCAAGCGGAGTACGAGCAACGTGTTGCCGAGATGAAGCGCCTTGCGGAAAAATACCAACGCGAAGGGGAAGGGCAACTTGTCAAGGATATTTTGAACACTGTCATCGAGCAAAAGGCCAAAGGGCAACTGACCAACGAGCAACTTGTTACCTTTGCCAAGCGCGTTGCCCCAATGCTAAATGCCGACCAACGCGAAAGATTGAACCAACTTGTGGAGCAACTAATCAAGTTGTGATGGTTGGAAAAAATGCGTATTTTTCAAACGAAACCTCTACATTTTGTGAGTTGGCAGAATGGGTTTTGTTAAAACAAAATGGTCGCATTTTGCTCAGGCAGTGGATAAGCTTTTGCTTGTCTACAAAGTGACATACTCATCAAAAAACCACCACGTATCTGCAAAAAATGCGCAAAACAACCACAAATTGCACTCCAAAAGGCCTTTATTTTGGGGTGTTTTTTGTGTGCTCAAAATGGCTTTTGGTTGTAGATGGAAGTTGTTTGTCGCAAATGATTTCCTGCAACTAGAAGCTATTTATTGTAGATGATTCCCTATATGATTGTATCCGAATAGTATATATTTTATCTAAAATATGTCTATTGACATTGCCTCAATGGTGTGCTACTATTTACTTGTAAAAAATCATTGGAGGTATCACAATGAATAAAAAATTGATTAGCGTCATTTTGATGCTTGTTCTTGTTGTTTCCATTTTGTCTGCTTGTGCTCAGCCACACAGTTGCCAAAATGTATGCCCAACTTGTGGCATGTGCACAAATGCAAATTGCACTCAAAACATTTGTAAGGACAAGTGCCAAGGCCACACACCAGCTCACACTTGTCAAAATGTTTGTACAACTTGCAACAAGTGCACAAATCAATCGTGCACCCAATCTGTTTGTGCAAACAAGTGCCAAGGCCACACACCAGCTCACACATGCCAAAGCGTTTGCACAACATGTGGCAAGTGCCTTGATACAGCATGCACCGAATCCGCCTGCGCAAACAAGTGCCAAGGTCACGCTCCAGCGCACACTTGCCAAAACGTTTGCGAAAGTTGCGGTAAGTGCAAAAATGCAACCTGCACCCAAACTGCTTGCGCACAAAAGTGCCCCGGTCACGCAGTTGCTCAACGTACACCAGTAGTTTTCCTTGCGGGCGACTCCACAGTAAAAACCTACGAGCAAGGCCAATACATTGGCGGTTGGGGACAATTTTTGTCCTACTTCCTTGGCTCGGATGTGGTAGTTAAAAACGCAGCACACGGCGGACGTAGTAGTCGCTCCTTCATCAACGAAGGCCGTCTTTACGATATTCCTGGCTCATCCTACAGTTTTTCTCAAAACGGTGGTAACTCCATCGGTGACGAAATCCAAGCAGGCGACTACCTGTTTATTCAATTTGGTCACAACGATGACGACACAAAAAAGGCATCATCCTACTCCACAATGTATGACAGAATGACTCCACTTGGCACACCTGATGCTAACGGCATCTACCCAACAACTGCCGGACAAAAGGTGCCAACAAGCTTCCTTCCAGAGGAATACCTTGGCTATGCAACTGCAAGCGAAGAGTCTACTGCCCTCGAAACCATCGCAAAGTATGGCGCGGAATACTACGCTTACGGCAATGGTACATTCAAGTGGTATCTCAAACAATACATCGACTTTGCACGTAGCAAGGGCGCAATCCCCGTTCTCATTACACCGGTTGCTCGCGTAAAATTTAGCGGTAACCAAATTATTGGCGGTGCAGGACTTCACGGCGAAAACTTTGCCTACGTAGAGGCGGTTAGACAACTTGCACAAGAGGAAGGTTGTTTGCTCATCGATTTGTTTGCTGATTCCAAACAAATGTTGGAAACTGCAACATCCACTTATGCAAACTACTTGATGGCGCTAAAGCCTAACGAGCTTACAGGCAGTTGGCCATCCGGCTACGACTTTGCTTACGGTAATGCCGAAGCGGGCTACACAGGCATCGAAGCAACCCACTACAACAAGTATGGTGCATATCTCCAAGCTGCAGCCATTGCCGAGGCAATTTTGGAAAATGCCAACGACTACACATTTGCCGACAAAGTGCTAACAACTCCAACCAACTACGTTGATCCATCCAACCTTATCGGCAAAAACACAGTAGCGCAACTCGAAGGTTTGTTTGCAAAGGTAAACGTTACCAATCCAAACCGCAGTTACCCCGACCCAGCCAAGGTTGTTGAACAAATCAACGCACTTGTTGACGTTAGCGAAATCACAAAGGACAACTACATCCAAGTGGGCGAGCAATGCGAAGCTATCCGCGAGGCGTACAACGCTTTGAACGTGGATGACCGCAGTGCCGTTACAAACCTTTCCGATTTGGAAGCAGTAGAAGCAAAGGTTGCCGAATTGGTAATTGCCAACCGCCCAACCCCAACCAAGGTTGTTGTGTACTCCATGGACGATTTGTTGCAATCTACCTACAACTCCACCGTTGTGGAAGGTGGCCTTACAATTGTTGCGTCCTCCGACAAGACAATGGAAAAACAAAGTGGTACTGCAGCATTTACCTACAACGGAACAACCTACGAAAACACCTTCCGACTTAAGGTTGGTGGCACAGCCAAGTTTGGTCAATACAGATATGTTTCCTTCAACGTAGATGGCGCTTGCTCCATCACAATTGCCGTTCAATCTTCTTCCAAAACAGATGCGCGCGTACTCAATTTGTTTGATGCATCAGGCAACGTTGTTGGCACCTACGAGGCAGGCACATCTGTGACAGTTACCACAATCGATGTGGAAAAAGCTGGCACCTACTCCGTTGGTAGCGCAGGTAGCGGTTTGTACATCTTTACAATCATCATCGAGTACTTCAACTAATATTCTAGTGATTGCAAACTTGTAAAAATTCCAACAAAAATAACATACCAAATTTAGCGTGTATAAACTCAAAAAAACACCACAGGGTGGCGAAAAATGGCAAAATTTTTGCAAAAATACACCACAATATGGTGCTAAAAAAAGTAAATATGCAACAAAAAAACTGGACTCGAAATGAGTCCAGTTTTGTTTTTTGTATAAAGTTTAAGTGTAGTTTTGCAGTAATCTATCAAGTTGATTTTGCAAAATTTGCAAGTTTTTCCTACGCCTTGCGGTTACGCGCCCAAATGCGCATACGCTCGGAGTGGTCGAGTATTTGTTTGCGTAGGCGAATGGATGTTGGTGTAACTTCCACGTATTCGTCGTCGGCAATAAATTCCAAGCATTGTTCCAAACTCAAAATGGTTGGTGGAACAAGCTTCAAGGCCTCTTCGCTACCGCTTGCACGGTTGTTTGTGAGGTGCTTTGTTTTGCATACGTTAACGGAAATATCATCTTCGCGACTGTTTTCGCCAACAACCATACCGGCATAAACTGGTACGCCCACGCCTACAAACAAACGGCATCTTTCTTGCGCGTTGAACAAGCCGTAAGCGGTGGTAACGCCATCTTCAAAGCAAACAAGGCTACCACGACTGCGCTCTTGGATATCCCCTTTGTACTCTTCGTAGCCATCGAAAACGCTACTCATAACGCCAAAACCCTTGGTATCGGTAAGCAATTCGCCACGGTAACCAATCAAGCAACGTGATGGAATACGGAATTCCAAACGAGTGGATCCTTGGTCATCTGGCATCATGTTCAAAAGCTCGCCCTTTCTGGAGCCAAGTTTGTTCATTACGCTACCAACGTACTCGGCAGGTACTTCCACAACAAGGTATTCCATTGGTTCGCAACGTACGCCGTCAATTTCCTTAAAGATTACCTTTGGACGGGATACTTGGAATTCGTAGCCTTCACGGCGCATGTTTTCGATAAGAATGGAAAGGTGCAATTCGCCACGACCGTACACTTTGAAGCAATCGGGGCTGTCCGTTTCTTCCACGCGCATGGAAACGTTTGTTTCCACTTCCTTGAACAAGCGCGCTCTGATGTGACGGCTAGTAACGTACTTGCCTTCCTTGCCGGCAAATGGACTGTTGTTTACCATAAACAACATGGAGATTGTTGGTTCGTCGATGTTTACAAATGGCAATGGTTCCACGCAATCGGGGGAGCAAATTGTTTCGCCAATGTTCATTTCCTCGATACCATTGATGGCAACAATGTCGCCCATCACGCCTTCGTCACATTCCACACGTCTAAGGCCTTCGTATTGGTACAAACGTGCAACTTTTGCTGTGGTAAAGCGGTTTTCCTTGTGGCAAACGATAACTTGTTGTCCACTTTTGATTTTGCCACGATTTACCTTGCCGATGCCGATACGACCGATGTATTCGTCGTAGTCGATGTTGCAAATGAGTAGTTGCAAGCCATTGTCAATTTCGCCACTTGGTGCAGGAATTTCGGAAACGATTGCATCAAGTAGTGGTGCCATGTTTGTGGATTGCTTGCCAAGGCTATCAGTTGCCCAACCTTGCTTTGCGCTTGCAAAGATAATTTTGAAGTCAAATTGTTCGTCAGTTGCACCCAGCTCCATGAACAGTTCCATGATTTGCTCGGTGAGCTCCATTTCGTCAAACTCGCCCTTGTCGATTTTGTTTACCACAACAAGAACCTTTTTGCCAAGACCAAGTGCCTTTTTCAATACGTATCTTGTTTGAGGCATGCAACCTTCGATGGCATCAACAAGCAAAAGTACGCCGTCTACCATGGACAAAATGCGTTCTACCTCGCCACCAAAATCGGCGTGTCCGGGGGTATCGATGATGTTGATCTTTTTGCCGTTGTAGTGTACGGCTGTGTTTTTTGCAAGGATGGTAATTCCACGTTCGCGTTCGATGTCGTTGCTATCCATAACGCGGTCGGCAACAACTTCGTTAGCACGGAAAATTCCGTTTTGCTTCAACAATTGGTCTACAAGTGTAGTTTTGCCGTGGTCAACGTGGGCAATAATTGCAATGTTACGTATATCTTCTCTTACCATAGTGTCTCCATTTGTTGGTAATGTTTTTGTGCGGGGGTTGTGCAAAACTAAAATAAAACCTGTCAAAATTTGTGTGGTTATCCTGTTTGTGCCAATGCTTTTGGGCAAAAGGTAACAGGCAAATTGACAAGTTAACTTCGTTAACTTTTTTAACGCAACAATTATACTCCCATATTGAAATGCCGTCAAACATTTGACGCATTATCCACAAAAATATGTTGCCAAAAGTGTATTGTCAAAAAAATATATTTGTGGTATCATATACCTAATCATTGTACGAGGAACAAAGTAACATGCTCAAGTTTACAAACGGAACACAAGCAAAACCCTATCTCAAAGATTTGTATGGCAAACCAATGTTTGACCAAATTTCCCGCTACGACAAACTCATTTCCACATTCAAGCGCAAGTTTAGCCAAAGATATTGCTACATTGCAACATCATCTGGACGAATTGAGATTGTAGGCAACCACACCGACCACAATGGTGGCAAGGTGCTTGGATGTGCCATCAGTTTCGACATTTTGGCATCATTTTTGCCAAATGACAGTGGCAAAGTGCGCATCAAAAGCGAAGGCCACGCCGATATCGCCTTTGACTTGGAAAGTATCTACCAATTGGATGGTGGAAGCCTTGGCATGGTAAAGGGCGTTTTGGCCTACCTCAAAGACCACGACTACAACATTGGCGGTTTCGATGCCGTGTTGCAATCCACATTGCCAAGTGGCGTGGGAATCAGCTCTTCGGCCGCTTTCCAAAGTTTGATGGGCGCAATCCAAAGCCACCTGTATAACGATGGTGCAATTTCCGCCGAAACAATAGCACGTGCCGGCCAATTTGCTGAAAACAACTACTTCAAAAAGCCCTGCGGACTATTGGACCAAGGCGTTATTGCCGTTGGCGGTGTGGTTACAATCGACTTTGCCGATGGCTTTGATGCACAACACATCGAAGAGTTACCCATTGGCCACGACTTTGTACTTGTCAACACGGGTGGCAACCATGCAACGTTGACGGCCCACTACAAGGCAATCACCGACGAAATGCGCCTTGTTGCCAACCACTTTGGTTGCGACAGATTGATTGGTGTGGACGAGCAAAAGTTTTTTGCCGAATACGACCAAATTGTGGAAAAATTTGGCCTTCGTCCTGCGCTACGTGCAAAGCATTTCTTCGAGGAAAACCACGTGGTGGAAGCTGCCATCCAAGCACTAAAAAACGGCGACATGTGCACCTTTATTGCCATGGTAAACAAGTCGGGAGATAGTAGTCTTACTCAACTACAAAACTGCTCCACAGGCGATGGCGACACAGTCATTCCCGATGCGATTGCGCTTGCTCGCCAAATTTGTCCAAGTTGCGGATGTCGTGTTCACGGTGGCGGTTTTGCCGGAACAATTTTGGCAGTAGTGCCCACAGCGGAAACTGCAAACTTTGTACAAAAGATGGCTGAAAAATATGGCCAAAACTCCGCATATGTACTAAAAGCTCGCGCACTTGGCGCAACTGTGTTGTAGAAATATGAAACGACTTACATATCCACCTAAATTTTATTTATTCGGCCTAATACTTAATGTACTTTGCATTGCAATGGCTATTGTTGCATTGGTAACTCTTGTACCAAGCGAGCATACTTGGATTGCGATTATCTATGTTGTTCTGTTGCTAATATTTTTTGTTGGTTTGGGTATTACTATCTCGGATATTCAATGGGCTGAAATTGATGATGGTACTATTTGTGTAAAAAACATTTTTGGTATAATATCCAAGTTGGAAATATCTAAAATTCAAACCATCAAGGTAGTTCCTGCCGTTGCTTTTAGCATAAAGATGTACTCAAAAAGCTATTCTTGCATTGTTTTGTCATCACGCAAATCGGTAAGTGCTTGTGATATTCGCGATGCCTACAATCACAAAAAAGCACCCTATATCATTTTTCCTAACACTGTGCACAATAAACGACTGCTACAAAAAGCATATTTAGAAATCACAGGAAATGACATTGTTATTGTCTAAATTTACAAAACAAAAAGCACACCAATGCGGTGTGCTTTTTTAATTATTAAGTTAACTTTTGTGATAAAAATTTTAGTTGCAAACATTCAAAAAACAACCACGTGTCGGCAAAAAATGCGGATATGTGGTTATTTTTTAAGTAAATTGATGTGTCTGTCGGGGTCTACAAGCATGGTGTAGTAGGTGTTGTACACAACAAATCCAAGTGGTGCGTGCGATGGCTTTTTGATGTTGGATTTCAATGTGTAGTCTACGGCAATCTTACTTCCCTTTTGCGCTTGCGAGTAGTAGGCGCAAATTTCCGCAGAGGTAACAAGCACGTCATCGGGGATTTCCCCACCCTTGTCGTTTACAATCACAACGTGGGAGGAGTGTATCTTTTGGGTGTGTAGCCACATGTCGTTGGCCCTTGCAATCTTAAAGGTCACGTGGTTGTTTTGCATGTTGTTTTTGCCCACGTAAACAAGGTAGCCACCAATGTCGTAGCAAAGTGGTTTCATTGGCGCGTCCGCTTGCTTTTTGTTGGTGCGTTTTTCCTTGATGAGTCCCAAGTCCACCAACTCTTGACGAATTTGCGCAAGGTCATCTTGGTCGGCGCAAAAAGCAAGATTTTGCTTGATTGTGTGCAAGTACTCAAGAAGCTTTGTGTTTTCTTCCACAAGCAAAGTGTTGTGCTCGTAGGCCGACTTCAGTTTGCGATACTTTTTGTAGTAGGCGTTGGCATTTTGTTGAGGGCTCAGTTGCTCATCAAGTGGAATAGTAACGGCGTTGTTGTCGTCAAAGTAGTTTTCGCACGTTAGTGACGTTTGCTTGGGTTTGATGCGCCAAATGTTGGAAAGTATCAAGTCGCCATATTGACGGAACAATTCGCGATTTTGTGCATCAAGCACACTTTGGCGTTGCGCGGAAAGTTTCTTTTCGGTACGGGAAATGGCATTTTTTACCACAGTTGTTACCGACTTTGCCTTGTCGTTGAAGCGTTGAGCTTGGTCTAGTAGATAGTAGTAGTTGTCGTGCGCCTCGTTCAAGGTGGGGTAAAAAACTCGTTCCCCCTTGACGGACTTGTAGTCAAACGGGCAAACGTCCACAGGCGTGCCGTTTTTCAAAATTACGCAGGGTTTTTTGTTGGCAAGGCTGGTTTGATATTCGCCAATGCGGTCAACTACTTTTGCATGATTGATGATTGTGTGGTCGTTTTCGTCAATGCCACAAAGTATTTCGTTTACCGTTGCTTGGCTCACGCCCAACAACACTTCCGGCAAGGTTTTGCGCAGTGGCAGGTTGCAATGTTCAAGGTACTCGCGAATACGTGGCAAGTCGAATGGTGCAATCTTTTGTTGTGGCAAAAAGAAGTTGTACTTGGCCCCCGCCATGATGATGCGCTTTGCATCCAAGTCCTGTGGTAGGTGCTTGATGGAATCCAAAATGATGTAGTTGCCATCTGTCAAAATGATGTTGGATGTTTTGCCTGTCAGCTCAAACACAAGGTGCATGTCCTTTTTGTAGCCAAGGTCGTCACTAACTGTCAAAGCAAAGTCCAACACACGCTCATACGCCATTTGGGTAACACCTGTGATTGTGGCATTTGTGATGTGTTTTCTAAGGAGCATGCAAAAAGTGGGGGCAACCTTGGGGTTGTCCGTAGACATTGTTGTGATGTGTATGCGATTTACGCCAGCATTTGCGGAAATAAGAAGCTTGTGTGTTTGCTTGTTGAACACAAACAGCACAATTTCGTCACGCTCCGGTTGGTAGATTTTTGTGATTTTTCCACCAACAAGCAAGGTTTGGAACTCTTCCGCAAGCACCGACAAACTTAGTGCATCAAAAGCCATAGTGTTATACCTCACACCTATCTTACATCATTTTGCAACATTTTGCAAGTGGTGTGGCAAAGTAGATGTGTTTGTGATGTAATTTAGTTGCTAATTTAGTCCATTTGTTCCAAAATTTCCCTCATTGCCGTCTTGACTTTGTAGTTGACTTGCAGTATAATATATAATTAGGTAGGTATGCAAATGAAAAGAGTTATCGGCTTGGACCCTGGTCTTGCCATTGTTGGTTACGGCGTAATTGACTACGACGGCTTTAACAACAAAAAAGTGGTAGACTACGGAGTCATCAACACACCCAAACACGAAAGTTTCCCCACTCGCCTTGCCATCATCTACAAGGCAGTAACGGAGCTTATCGAAAAATACAAACCTGACGAGATTGCTGCGGAAGAATTGTTCTTTAACACCAATATCACAACAGGTATCAACGTTGCCCACGCAAGAGGGGTGCTTTTGCTTGCTGCAGTGCACGCGTGCGGTTGTTTGTACGAGTACACACCGCTCCAAATCAAGCAGGCAATGACAGGTTACGGCCGTGCCGACAAAAAACAAATTCAAGAAATGGTACGTGTGTACCTTGGTTTGCAAAAAGTGCCCAAGCCCGACGACGCTGCGGACGCATTGGCGGTGGCATTGACACACATTCAAACGGGCGGTTTTTCCGACAAATTTTCCATCAAGTAGGAGGCGCAAATGTTCAACTATATCAATGGTACTGTTGCACATATCTTTGGCAACACAGTTGTTGTGGATGTCAATGGTATCGGTTACGAAATTTCCGCAACAACCAGAACGCTTGGCAACTTGACAGTAGGCCAAAGTGCAAAACTATTTACATATTTGCAAGTGCGTGAGGACGGCATTTCCCTTTTCGGCTTTGACACCATGGAGGAAAAAACCATGTTTCTTAACCTCATTTCCGTTTCCGGCGTGGGATGCAAAGTGGCGCAATCAATTTTGTCCGGCATCGACTCCAACACACTTGCTTACGCCATCTACACAGGCGACACCAAGCAACTTACCAAAGTAAAGGGCCTTGGCAAAAAGACAGCCGAACGCCTTGTTTTGGAACTCAAGGAAAAAGTGATGGTGGATGCTACGCAAATTGAAACACCCATTGCAAAGCATCTCGACTCCCCACTTACCAAGGAAATGCAAAATGCCATTGCCGTACTTTGTTCGTTGGGCAAATCTCAACAAGATGCGGAAAAACTTGTTGATGCTGCATCCAAACTGGGCGCAACCACAGCGGAAGAACTCATCAACATGGCATTTAGAATTAACTAAAATTGAGCGGACGACCACAGGTCGCCCCTACCGAACAACAACCGATATTTTCGTTTCTTTGTATTGTGCAAACATTTGTTATCAAAGTCGCTGTTAAAGGCCCCTTTGTGTAAAGGGGGCTGTCACGTTAGTGACTGGGGGATTGTTGCAACATACTAATATGAAAACTATTGACATTTTGTTGTAGGGCCTATTCCATATCCGCCCGCATATATCCATCTACTGAATCTTTCGGGAGGATGATATCCTCCCCTACAAAACAGACACAATCTGTATTGCACATTATTTTACACATTAAATTAGGTAACAACTATGGAACAACAATTTTTTACAAGCACTTTGACGGAATACGAACGCGACACGGAAAATATCCTTCGCCCAAAAACCTTCGATGACTATGTCGGTCAAGACAAGGTAAAGCAAAACATGGTTGTCTACATCAAGGCGGCGCTTGCTCGTGGCGAAAGCTTGGACCACGTACTTTTGTACGGCCCTCCAGGACTTGGTAAAACCACTCTTGCTCACATCATTGCCAACGAAATGGGCGTGCCCATCACAATCACAAGTGGCTCGGCAATCCCGGGCAAGTTCGACCTTTCGGCAATTTTGTCCAAACTCAAGCCCAACGAAGTGCTTTTTATTGACGAAATTCACCGCTTGCCAGCATCCTTGGAAGAAATCTTGTACCCAGCAATGGAAGACTACCGTCTTGACTTTGTTGTGGGCAAGGGCCCAAGTGCAACAAGTGTAAACATCAAGTTGGAAAAGTTCACTTTGATTGGTGCAACAACCAAAGCGGGCAACCTTGCAGCACCCTTGCGTGATAGATTTGGTGTGCAAATGCGCCTTGACTTGTACACACCCGAGCATCTTGCGTTGATTGTCAAAAAGTCCGCCAAAAAACTTGGTGCACAAATTGATGACCAAGCCGCTTACGAAATTGCTCGCCGTAGCCGTGGCACACCACGTATTGCAAACAGATTGTTGAAACGTGTTCGCGACTTTGCTGACGTGCTTGGCAATGGTATCATTTCCACCGAGGTTACTCAACACGCAATGCAAGTTATGGAAGTGGACGAAATTGGTCTTGATGCAGTGGATAAAAACATCCTTACAACCATCATCGACAAGTTTAGCGGTGGCCCTGTTGGTCTTGATACTTTGGCATCTGCCACAGGCGAAGATACCCAAACCATCGAGGACGTGTACGAGCCATATCTACTCCAATTGGGCTTTATTGCCCGCACACCAAGGGGACGTGTTTGCATGCCCAATGCCTACAAGCACCTTGGCAAAAAACTATCAAAGGAACGTATGCAAATGCTTGCCATCTACGATGACAGCTTAGCACAAGACGATACATCTGATGAAAACTAGTGATTTCGACTACACCTTGCCGGAAGAGCTCATTGCTCAGCATCCAGCCGAGCCACGTGACCACTCCCGCTTGATGGTGTATAACAGACAAACAAAAACAATATCCCACAAGCATTTCTACGACATTGTGGACTACCTCCACGAAGGCGACGTGCTTGTTGTAAACAACACAAAGGTGCTTCCAGCGCGCATCTACGGCCACAAAGAGCACACCGGTGGCAAAATTGAGTTTTTGCTACTAAAGCGCATCGATCTTACCCATTGGGAGGTAATTTTGAAGCCCGGTCGCATTGCAAAACCCGGTGCTGTGTTCTGCTTTGGGGAAAACTTGAAAGCACGTGTTGACTCCGTTGGTCAAGACGGCAGTCGCATTGTAGAGTTTATATATGACGGCGTGTTCGAGGATATTTTGTCCAAGGTGGGCGAAATGCCTTTGCCACCATATATCACAGCAAAACTCGCCGACAAAGCTCGCTACAACACAGTTTACTCCAAGATTGATGGCTCCGCAGCAGCACCCACAGCAGGATTGCATTTTACTACCGAACTCATGGAAAAGTGCAAAGCCAAGGGCGTTCAAGTGGTGGATGTTCTCCTTCACGTTGGCCTTGGCACATTCCGTCCGGTCAAGGTGGAGGATGTACAAAACCACCACATGCACAGCGAATTTTTCTCCGTATCTCAAGAGTCGGCAGACGTCATCAACAAGGCCAAAGCGGAAGGCAGACGTGTAATTTGCGTAGGCACAACAAGTGTCCGCACGTTGGAAAGCGCTGTGGACGAATGTGGCCAAGTGCAAGCAACAAGTGGCAACACAGAAATTTTCCTTTACCCACCATACAAAATGAAGGTGGTGGATGCTTTGATTACCAACTTCCACCTGCCACAAAGCACACTTTTGATGCTTGTATCTTGCCTTTGCAGTAGAGAGGAAATTTTGTCCATCTACGATGTGGCAGTAAAAGAACAATATCGCTTTTTCTCTTTTGGCGATGCAATGTTTATAGAATAATCCCTTATAACAAGGAACTCACAATGAAACAATTTAGTTACGAACTACTACACATAGACAAACACACAGGTGCGCGTACTGGTATTTTCCACACGCCACATGGCGATATCGAAACACCCATCTTTATGCCTGTGGGTACTGCCGCAACTGTCAAAGGTTTGCTTCCTTCCACCTTGAAGGAGAT
>JAZRHU010000012.1:0-16154 GCA_045644945.1 Candidatus Fimimonas sp.
ACTATGTTAACTTTTGGTTGAGTGCTATCTCAACCGCTGGCTAAAATCCTAAATAAATTGACTGTGTTTTATTTCGTACTTCTATTCTGTTTTCAAGCTTCATTTTGCCGTCACATAGTGGACAGCTTACTTATTCTACTATACTATCAATAAAGTGTCAAGTAATTTTCGCATATTTTTTAAACTTTTTTTGCAAATATTTTTTGGCACAAATTGATAGTATTTACAAAGACAGCCCCGATTGTTTCGGGACTGAAATTTGTTGCAAATGTTTACAAAAATGCCCCATTTTGCTACAAAATTAGCACTTTTGTCTGCTATTGACCAACCTTGCACCACTTTGATGGGCGTAAAATTCCCCTGTCACAAAATGGTTATGCAAAGTTTTTTGTTGGATTTTTAGAAATTGTCCTTTCTAAGTTCAAAGTATGCTCTTGGATGAGCGCAAAGTAGCCCCAAAATCAGGGGCTAGGTTTTTGCTCGGTCGGTTTTTAGAAATTGTCCTTTCTAAGTTCGAAGTATGCTCTTGGATGAGCGCAAACTGGACAAAGGGTTGGAGCGTCCTTGCCTACGTGGATGTGACCACAGTTACGGCAAACCCAAACTTCTTCCTCTGTTTTGCTAAATACAGAGCCACCCTTTACTGCCAAAGCAAGTTTTTGGTAACGTTCTTCGTGAGATTTTTCAATTGCTGCAACACCGCGAAGTTGTTCTGCGATATCGTGGAAACCTTCTTCGTCAGCGATTTCGGCAAATTCGCGGTACATTTCTGTCCACTCGTAGTTTTCGCCAGCGGCTGCATCCAAAAGGTTATCCAATGTGGAGTTGATGCCGTGGAAAAGTTTGAACCACAACTTTGCGTGTTCTTTTTCGTTCAAAGCTGTTTCTTGGAAGATTGCTGCGATTTGTTCGAAGCCCTCTTTCTTTGCCTTGGAAGCGTAGAAATCGTACTTGTTACGAGCTTGACTTTCGCCAGCAAATGCCGCCATGAGGTTTTGTTCTGTTCTGCTACCTTTGAGTTCCATAGTAGTTTTCCTCCATAAGTTTTTTGGGATGATTGAATTATATCATATTGAACCACTTGTTGTCAAGTAGTAAATATTACTATTTAGATATTTTTTAGTTCGTGCAGATTGTCCCACAAACACAACTGGTGCGGTCAAAGTGGCCACGCAAACTTTTGTGCACAATAAAGCGCACACATCCGTTCACAAACCACAATATATAATGTATGGGCACGCCACATATATAATGCACGAGCGCACTTACGCAAGTTACTTTTGCAAAAGGCCGTTGATGGTTACGTTTTCCGGTTGGTTGGCAACGTAAACTGGCATGTTGAGTTGCGTTTGCATTTGAACGTCGATGCCGTGAGTTTTTGCAACGCCACCGCAAAGCATCACACCGCTGTTGCGAACAAGTGGCTTGATGTCATCCGAAAGGCCGTTAACCAAGCTTTGAACAATTTGGACGTACTTTTTGACAAAGTCGCAAAGGATATCGTAGATTTCGCGAGAGCTTACGGAAATTGTTTCCATTGTGCCTTGCTCGACATTTTGGCCGATAACGTTTACAACTGTTGTGTCGTTAGCAAACAAGCTACCGCAATCAATCTTGAGGCGCTCTGCTTGGTCGAAGGAAAGTTGAACCATGTACTTAGCGCGGATACGCTTGGAAATTTCCTCCGTGATGGCCTTGCCACCATGGTACAATGTGCAACCGGAAACGATGGAGTCAGCCACAACAACGGCAATGTCTACGCAGTCGCAACCCATATCCACAATCACACCTTGACGGCATCTAAACTCGCCAAACAATTGAATGGAATCGGCAATTGGTGTTTCCACAAAGGAAACTTGCTTTGCGCCAAGCTCCAAAAACAAGCTTTCGATGTTCTTTTTGTCGGAGCTGATCATACCACAAGGAACTGCGCACAAAATGGCGTAGTTGTGCAAGTTTGCCACGCGTGTGTTTACAACGTGGGTAAGAAGCTTTTTGATGAGCGCCTTTACGCCATCAACGTCGATGATTGCGCCCTCCAAAATGGGGCGAGAAAGTTTTGTTGCGCCACCGCTTGTGTTGTGAATACGCAACGCATCCATGCCTACGCCAACAATTTCCTTGCCGTCGGCACCACCGTGAGCCACCAATGCGGGGATTTTGTCGAAAAAGCCATCTTGCTTGAGGCCAGCGGAAATGTATTGAGAACCAAGGTCAAAAACCAATTGATAATTTTTCATTTTGTTTTCCTTTGTTATGTATTGGTTGCAACGGCAACCATAGTGTTGACAATTTTTTGTTATCTTTTTCTATTTGTTGAATATTGTGTACAAAATTTCCGCAACACGTTCGGTTGGGAAACCCACAACGTTGTCGTAGCTACCAATAATGCGGGAGACAAATCCGCTATCTTGGATGCCATACGCACCTGCCTTGTCCATTGGGGAGCCGGTTGCGATGTAGTCCAAAATTTGCTGCTCGCTCAATTTGTGGAACACCACTTCGGTAGTATCGGCAAAAAGCCACACGCCCATTTTGTGCACAATGCAAACACCCGTGTGTACGTGATGGGTTCTGCCAGAAAGGGACGTTAGCATTGCTTTTGCCTGCAACTCGTCGGCAGGTTTGCCAAGCAGTTTGCCATCAATTTCCACAACGGTATCGCAACCGATGACAACGGTATCGGGATTGGCCTTGAACACTTCCAACGCCTTGCGATTGGCAAGCTCTTTGGCGATATCCACAGGGAGTTTTGCTGTAGAAACCTCGTCGCCAACAGATGGGATGATTTCGAATTGATAATTAAGTTTTGAGAGCAATTCCCTACGTCTTGGGGAGTTGCTTGCTAAAATAAGTTTCATTTCTATATTATATATCAATTTGATACTTTTGTAAAGATGTTGCAAAAAGTTTGAAAGTAAAAATGAGCCAGACAATGCAGTCTAGCTCATTGATTATTTAAATACATGACATTTTGCACAATAAATCCGTTGGGTTAGTGATACTCTGCAAACAAACACAGGTTATCCCGCCATTTGGTGATGTTATTGTCGCAAAATTTGCTTGAATTTTCCACACAATTTTGTGTAGCTTATTGTTTTTGGAAATTGTAACGCTCCAAAAAGTCGTAGGCGAACTTGCGGAAGTAGATATCCCACGCGCGCTCGTTGTGCACCATGTCGGAGTGGAACAACAATTCCGTTGATACTTGACGAGCGGACAGTTGATTGTACAGCTCGATAGACGCCTTTTCCATGGCTTTGTCATTTACGGAAATGCTTTCCTTGCCACCGCAGTAAACCAAAGCGTGTTGTGGCAAAGTTTGTGGAGTGTTTTTCAAAAACTTGCGAACAGCACCTGCGTTAAATGGTGTAAATGGGGAAAACAAACCCATTGTTTCGTACAAGTGTTGATACTTCAAACCAATGTACAAGCTGATAAGTCCGCCCATACTGCTACCAATTACCGCAGTTGCAAGTCTGCTTGGGTCGGTGTTGTACTTGGAGTCAATTTCCGCCTTCAATGTGTTGGCAAAAAAGTCGGCATACTGCTCCCCTTCGCCACCACGGTTTTCGCGACCAAACTCCTTGAGGGGCAAACTTGTTTTCCAAGGGGAGTACTCGCTTAGACGACGCTCGGGGTTGCACTCCACGCCAACAACAATAGCACTCATTTCGGTGAGTTGTTGGATTTTTTCCATGGTTTTGTCCACATGCCACGCTGTGCCGTAGGCAGTAAGGTGGTCGTAGAAGATGTTTTGACCATCGTGCATGTAGATTACTGGATATGGTTGGCCACGTTTTTTGTAGCCAGTTGGCAAGTAAACCCAAACTGTGCGAGTTCTGCCAAGTTGGGGGATTTCCATTTGGAAGCTTTCTACTTTGGACATAGTTGTTGCTCCTTTGTATGTAAAAATGTTCGTGCGTATATTTTACAAAAAATGTTGGGATTTGTAAAGGCTCTATCTCAAAAAATGGTTGATTAGCTAGCCCTCTCAGTCGTCAAACTCGCGCAAGTGACCAATTTGCTCGAGGCCGGCAAAGTTTTGCTGACGAAGCACTTCGTACACGGCAATGGCTACCGAGTTGGACAAGTTCAACGAACGTTGGTTTGCAAGCATTGGTATGCGCACCGCACGTGTGTAGTTGTTGTGAATGAGTTCTTCCGGTAGGCCCTTTGTTTCCTTGCCAAACACCAAAAATACATCCTTGCCATACTTTGGCTGGGTGTGGTTTTGTTGGGACTTGGTGGAAAAGAAGTAGAATTCGCCATCGGGGTAGGCCTGTTGAAGCTGAGCAAAACTATCCCAGTAGTGAATGTCGCAATCCTTCCAGTAGTCCAGACCTGCGCGCTTTAGCATTTTGTCGCTGGTATCGAAACCAAGTGGGCGCACAAGGTGCACAGCACTACCTGTTGCTGCGCCTGTACGAACAATGTTGCCGGTGTTTTGTGGAATTTCCGGCTCAACCAATACAATGTTAATCATTTGTGACCTCGCTAAACTGTGGATACTCCTTGAAATAGTCATCCACTAGTTGCAAAATTTGTTCCGTTGACTTGGCAAGATTTACCGCAACAACGGTATTTTTGGTGCTACGCTTGCCCTTTAGGTAAAAGCAAACGTGCTTTTTGAGTTCGTTTGCCACAATTTTGTCAGGCAAATGCAACAAAAGCGATTGTGTGTGCGTAAGTATTGTTTGTGGAATGTTGATTGCGTATGGCAAGTTGGCAATTTCCGCAAAAACTTGTGGACAGCCAAGCGCACCACGACCAACGGCAACACCAAATGCGCCATTATCCAAAAGCTGGAGATATTGCTCGCGAGATACAACGTCGCCATTGGCAAAAACGGGCACACCGCAATTGGCAATTTGTGGCAAAAGTGTGTAGTCGGCGTGACCTGCATACATTTGCTTGCGCGTGCGGAAGTGCACTGTTACAAAATCCGCGCCCGAGTCGGCACACATCTTGGCAAAATCCACAGCGTGTTTGTCGTCATCTACGCCCAAACGGAATTTGACAGACAATGGTTTTGTACCAATTGCATTTTTAACGGCAGTTATACACTTGCTTGCAAGAGTTGGGTTTTCCAATAGCGCCGAACCATCGCCACCTTTGACAATCTTTTTGACGGGGCAACCCATGTTGATATCGATGCCTTCGAATTTAGCAAGCTCGGGATATGTAACGCACTCCGCCATCACTTCCGGCTCGTGGCCGAAAATTTGGCAAAAGCAGTTGTTGTCGTTTGGCAATCGGTGGAGCAAATCCAACGTTTGCTCGTTGCCCATCACAAGCGCCTTGGCGGATACCATTTCCGTAACGGTTAGGCCAACACCGTAGTTTTTGCAGATGGATCTAAAGGCAAAATCGGTATATCCAGCCATTGGCGCAAGAATCGTTTTGGCGGGGACGTGTTCAAAAAGTTTTTCAACCGACATTGTTTTTCGCCTCACTCCAAACTTGGTCAAATTGTGCCATTGTTAAATCTTTCAAGCTCTTGCCATTCAAGATGCGTTCGCACTCCACAACACGGCGCACAAACTTTTCCGTAGAAAGCATTACAGCCGTTTCCGCATCCACACCGCTAAAGCGAAGTAGGTTGATTACGGCAAACAACAAGTCGCCACCTTCCATAGGCTTGTCCTCTTGGGAGGCGTTTAAAAACTCTTGAATTTCCTCTTGAATTTTTTGCAAAATTTGATGTACGTTTTCAAACTCGTAGCCACCCTTGGATGCGCGGGATTGTACCTTTTGTGTGCGCATAAGTGCACTCATGCCACGTGGCACGTCCAAAACATTTTCCGCCAAGGTGTGGATTTTGTGTTCCTTTTTCTTTTGTTGTTCCCAAACGTTGAGTGACTCGGTAGAGTTGTTTGCAACAATATCGCCAAATACGTGTGGATGGCGGTCGATGAGTTTTCGGCAAAGTGCGGAGTAGACGTCGTTTGGCTCGAACTCCATTTCCTCTTGGGCAATGGCCAAGTGGAAAATGACTTGCATAAGTAGGTCGCCAAGCTCCTCGATGATGTGGGGGATATCCTCCTTTTCCAACGCGTCGGCAAGCTCGTAGGCCTCCTCGATCACGTTTTTGATGATGGATTTGTGTGTTTGCTCGCGATCCCATGGGCAACCATCGGGGCTACGCAAAATGTCCATCACGTCCACGCAATCGTAGAAGAAAAATGCATTGCGAGATGTGAACTCCTTGGGCAAAATGTAGGCACAAGTTTGGTAGGTGTAGCGTTGCTTGCAAAGCTCCTCCAAAGTGATAACCTTGGAGTTTTTGCCTTGGCCAAACACCACTTTTGTGTCGTTGTCGAAAACTGTTTGCAATTTTAGTTGAACTTCGCTTGCTACAAACTTGTCGTCGATACACTTGATAACTGTTGGTTGTGGAAAGATGCGTTTTGCCGACAAAATACCCTCCGCTGTGTACACCACTGTGCCACTTGCAAGGTTGTTGCCAACAACACCACTGTGAAGACTAACGCCATGCACAATTTTGACATCGTCCATCAGTTGCACTGCAGAGTCGTCCGTACCATCGCCAACAACGCAAAATGCAACGGACTTTTTGCCAAAGGAGTGAAGATACTCCACAATTTTGCCGTTGAGGTCATCAAAATCTTCCGCTGTTTCGTAGATAAAATCGCAGTACAAGGCATCGTTGCGAATTGCTTCTACTGTCTTTTTCATGTGGGTGAGTTGAGACTTGACAACTACCACTTGCGCCTTTTGGATAGTTTGTGCGCCAAGCATTGTGAGGTCGTCACTTTTGTTTCCCATTCCAACAACTGTTATCATAAGTAAATTTCCTTTTTTAGGTTTTTGTAGGTAAAATTTGGTTTGGTTGGCCAAAGTTTTGCAAATAACAAGTGCCTGCTTTTCGTTATTTGCGGACGACCACAGGTCACCCTTACGTTATTAGCATTAGATAGTATATTAGTTCCCTTTGGTAGCTACCAACTTGAACTCGTTTTTGTCAAACACCTTTAGCCAAAACACCGCAACAAAGTACACCACACCACTTGTTGCAATAAGTAGCAACGTACCAAGGGTGCCTGCAACAAATTTTTCCGCAAAGGCAACAAAAAGCGTGATACAAAGTGTCATCAGCATGCCCGCAGAAAGGGGCTTGACAAAGCTTTGAGCAAAGTCCAACTTTAGTCCAACTTTTACCTTTAGATAGATTATAACACAAACTGTGGCAAAAAGATAGCACATTGTTTCGGAAATTGCTGCGCCATAGATATTTATGTTGTCAATTGGCAACAAAACAAGGTTCAAAATGGCCTTTACCACAATGGAAAGGGAAACTATCACCACAGTTGCATAGGGTTTGCCCACCGCTTGGCACACCGAAACTGCCGTTTGCAGTACCGCCAAAAATACAATGGACGCGCCCGACAAGGACAAAAGCACCGATGCGATGTGGATTTCCTCCGCGGGCAATGCGCCATACAACAAGGACAAAATGGGCTTGGACAATGCCGTCATACCCAATGCGCAAGGGAGCGCAATTACCATTGTCAATTTGATGGCGGAGTTGAAACTTTGGTTGAGTTTTTGTTTGTCCGAGCCAACATACGCCTTGGTTACTGCGGGCAATGCCGATACTGCCACACCACTAGACAAAGCAATGGGCAGGCCCAGCATGGAGTTGACAGGCCCTGTCCACAATCCGTACAATTCCGTAGCGCGACCAACATCCAACAAATTTACCACCATTACCGAGTCGATAACCTGCGACATTTGCATGGCAATGCCACCAAGCGCCACCGGCACAGCAAGCACAAACATTTGCCCCGGCAACAGTTGGAAATCTTGCTTTTGCAACTTTACCAAGGGTGTTTGTTTGCGTTTGGCGAGATACACTCCAAACATGATGGCAAGGGAACAAAACTCCGAAACTGTGATGGCAAAAACTGCGCCCATAACAGCCTTTTGCACGTCCGGCATAAAGTGGATTGCGCAACTGAGCCCTACCGCAAGCTTGACAATTTGCTCAATCACAGTTGTTACACCACTTGGCGCCATGTTCATGTTGCCTTGGAAGTAGGCCTTGAGAACGTTTGTTATTGGCACAAACACAAGCGCCGGCGCAACAATCACAAATGCAAGTGCGGTATCGCCATTGCCTTGGAAGCGCGCAATCACTTGGGCCAAACTTGCCATCACAACGGCACAAACACAGCCCAAAATACCCAAGATGAGCAATGCCAAGTGGAATATTCTTTTGCCTTCCGCTTGTTTGCCAAGTTGATTTTTTTCCGCAATCAGCTTGGACAATGCCACAGGCACGCCACATTGCGCCACCGTCAAAAACAAAATGTATGGCGGAAACACCAATTGGTAAAGGCCCATGCCGTAGCTACCAACAATGTTGGTAAGAGGTATGCGATACAATGCGCCCAAAATTTTGGCAAAAAGTCCGCCAAGACTCAAAATGAGCGCGCCTTTGATAAAACTCTCGTTAGATTTCTTCATAATACCTATAGTATGAGAGTTTTGTGGAAAAATATCTTTTGTAAAGCAAAAACATTGGCCTGTGTAAAAGGCCCTCTCAGTCAGCTGTCGCTGGCAAGCTGTACTTGTAAAGCAAAAACCCCTTTCCGCAGTTGGAAAGGGGGATTGTTTTAGTTGTGTGCTTTTTTGAAAGGGTAACAAGAATTACTCGCCTTCTACCAATGGCTCGTCGTTGTCGTAGTCGAACCACTTGTAGTTTTGCCATGCACCACCATTTGTGCGGTACACTTCCTCTACGGCAAAGGACCAACGCATGCAACTTGGAGTATCGGGGATAAATTGCAAAAACTCGCCACTTGCGTAGGTGTAGAAGAAACTTGCATCCATTGGAAGACAGATGGTGTTGATAAGCTCCCATCTGATGTGCACTTGCCATGGCTCGCCATTGCGTGTGCCTGTGTAGGTTAGGCCGGTTTTGTCCAAACGGAGTGTGCCATCGCCAACAACATCGCAAGTTTTGTAGTTCTTCATAAAGCCGTAGTCCTTCATCACGCCAACCTGAACGTGCTCTTCCATAAAGAAGTTTGGATCCATACACTTACGGCGCATATCACGGCGTTCGTTGTCGAACCAAGCGCGAATGTTTTTGGGGACACGACTACCCTTGAAAGGTACCAAATTGTACTTGTTATCCAGTGTTGCACCATTGCCACACTTCAAGCAGGTGATGGTGTCGCCCTTTCCTTCCATTTGCATTTCTTCGCCACAAACGGGGCACTTGTACAAAATTTGGTGGAGATTCTTTGCGCATCCGCCCTTGATCTTGTAGCTGTGTTGTTCCACTTCGTTCCAAGCAAAGTCGTCGGTAAAGATTGCTTCGTCCATCTTTTCTTGAATGGTATCTTCGTCCATTTCGGCAAGTTGTTGGGTGTTGAACAACTCGAACAACTCTACCTTTACCTTGCCGTAGCGTTCTTTTACATCGAACTTGGGGCTAAGAAGGTAGCCACCATGCACGCGAATACCCAAAACTGGCACGCCAAAGCGCTTGAGCATCTTGGCACTACCAAGCATGGATGGTTGTTGTGCACCACTTGCTGTACTCATACCGCATGGGTAGATTACAACACAACCGTTCTTTTCCTTTCTGAGAATACGTGTCATACCTTTGATGGTTGTAACGTCTGGCACAAAGTTCTTTTTGGGGATAACTTGGCCCAATTTGAACACAAATTGCAAGTGGGAACGATGGAACTCGTTTTCCGCTGCAACAAAGTTGACGCGACGGCCCTTTAGTGCCATTACGGCAAAGGCATAGTCCATACGTGATGAGTGGTTGGACACTACAATGACGGGGGTGTTTTTGTACTTTTTGAGATCAACTTGGCGGTCGAACTCTACTTTGCAAGGATGGCGATACAAAATGCTTGCCAATGTGTGGAAAACAAATCCAACAAGTGGGCCTTGCTTGCGTTGTTTGCGACGTTTGATTTGTTCGTTAAGGGTAAGTTTCATGGGTGGTACCTCTTTTGTAAACTTGCTTTGGGTGCAAGTAGTTAACTTGCTATTTAAGGCAAGTGGTTGTTAACTTGGATAATTACTATTGTTTAGTATAGCACAAGTTGGCATCTTGTTCAATAGTTTTGTAAACTTTTGTTTACTTTTGATAATGTCCTTTTGATATATGCAAAAAAATAAGCAAAAAAGCACAAATATTTTTTGTTTTCTATGGAAAAAAGCTGTTGGATATGATATAATCAATAAGATGTACTGGAGATTTGTGCAATGTTGTGCGCGCAATACTACTTGATACAAACAAAAATAAAGGAGAATATTTATGGCAGAAGCAGTTGTAAAAAATGAAATCTCTGCAGAAGACCGTCAGTTTAACAAAAACAAATGGCTGTTTAGTGTTAGCGGTATCGGTCGTGACATGTCCTACCAACTGATTGCCGCATTCCTACTGACCTACATCCAATTTGGTATGACATTGAGCATTGCTCAATTTACCACATTGAGCTTGCTAATTGGTGTGCTTGGTAGAGTTTGGGACGCAATCAACGACCCTGTTATGGGTGCTATCATCGAGGGAAGCCACATGAAGTTTGGTAAGTTCCGCCCTTGGATTTTGATTGGCGCAGTTTTGACAGGTTTGATCATCGTGTTGATGTTTAACATTCAAAGCTTGACAGGCTGGGGCTTTGTTGCATTTATGATTGTTGTGTACCTACTTTGGGAAACAACCTTTACCATGAATGACATCGGCTACTGGTCCATGCTTGCAAGCCTTTCCTCCAAAAAGGAACAACGCAACTCCGTTACAATGCTTACAGTAGTGTTTGCAGGTATTGGCGCATTTGCAGCACAAGGCGGTATTTCCTTCCTTTACCCAGGTAACGTTCAACAAGCGTTCAGCTGGATTTCCATTGCTATTGCTGTTATTTTTGTTGCAATGCAAGCTGTGATGGTATTCTTGATCAAAGAACGTCCACGTGACCAAATGGAAAAGAACGAAAAAATTTCCGTAAAGCAAATGTGGAACACCATCAAAAACAACGACCAAATTTTGTGGATGACACTTGTTATGTTGTTCTACAACATTGGTAGTAGCATGCTTGTAGGCCTTGCTTACAACTTGTACTTCCTCGAAATTGGCTACGACGGAAATGCTATTGTATTTATTGCAATTTTTGGTATTTTCAACATTGTATCCCAACTTTTCTATCCAAAACTTTCCGCAAAGCTTGGCAGAAAGAAGTTGCAAAACATCTCCATCGTGCTTGCGTGCGCGGGCTACCTTGGCATTGCACTACTTGGTTGGACAGACGTTTTGCCATTTAACCTTATCACATTGAGTTTGTTTGGTGTGTTGGTATTTGTTGGTCAAGCTTGGTACTACATGGCTTGCATCATCAACATGACAAACTGCGTAGAGTACAACGAGTACAAACGTGGCGAAAGAAACGAAGCGGTTGTATCCACACTTCGTCCATTTATGGCAAAGTTTGCCGATGCATTGAAGTACGCCGTTGTTACCATCGTTTTGGTTGCATCCACAGTTTACGGCCTAAGTCAAAACATCTCTACAATGGAAGGTCAAAAGGGCCACTTCGACAGATTTGAAACCGCTCAAGAACGTGTTGACTACGTAACACAAGTAAACGCTTGCTTGGACAAGTACATCATCACAGAGGACTCCGACATCGACAAGATCAATGCGGAAATCAACAACAACTACTCCGCTTTGGCTGGTAAACAAATCAATGCCGAGTACTTGCACTCCTTGGGCGATGTGTACATTGCATTGTACGATGCAAATAACAAAGTTGTTTACAGCTTCCAACTTGGCGAAGCAAACTTGGTGGACTACGCTGCACTTGCCTCTCACGATGGCGCTTGCAAGATGGTCATCTCCAATGCGGACACATCCAATGGCTTGCCCGAGTTCAACGCGGCAAACAAAAACTTCAAAGAAAGCCGTAACCTTGGTATGCGCTTGTGGTTGCGCGCAGGCGTTACTGTGTTCCCAGTTTTGATGTTGGTTGCTAGCTTGCTCATCCAAAACAAGAAGTTTATCATTGACGAAGACTACTACGACATGATGCTTGTGGAAATTGACAAACGCAAACAAGCAAACGCTACCGAAAGTGCGGAATAGTTAGTTGAGCGCCTACAATTGTTTACCACTTGTGCTATACAAAACATCAAAAACGCACCACGTGGTCGCAAAATATGGCAACATCGCAACGTTGATGGTAACGTAAAACAATATCACAAATACAAAGGACTCGAAAATTTCGAGTTCTTTTTTGTTGCCGACTACCAATGGGAAATTTACCTTCACCACCACCGTGAGCCAAATGGCTTTACCGGCACCACCGTGAGCCAAAATTACTGCCAATGGGAAATTTGTAGTTAGCACCACCAAACAGTTGCTTTACCAGCACCACCATGAGGGCAACAAAAAATGTCAAAATTGAATTTTGGCGCATATAATTGTGGTATGAACAAAATTGATACAAACAAATTGAGTTTGCCACAACGTGTCTACATGGTGGGCATTGGTGGCGTAAGTATGAGTAGCATTGCCGAGCATTTGCATTTGCTTGGACATCACGTTTGCGGAAGTGACCGCACCCCAAACGACTACACAAAACGTTTGCAATCGCTTGGTGTAGACGTGCAAAGGGAAAGTGCATCGGTTGCTGGGTTTGACTTGGTTGTGAAAACGTCCGCCGTTAAAGATGACCACAAGCAAATTGTGGAGGCAAAGGCGCTTGGAATACCTATACTTTTGCGAGAGCAAGTTTTGGGGTGCATTTTTAACAAGTACCCAACACGAATTGCCATTTGTGGTACCCATGGCAAGACCACCGCTACGGCAATGCTACACCACGTTTTGCAAAGGTGCGGGGTTAGTCACACCGCGTTTATCGGCGGAAGTTACCTTGGGCACAACTACTTTGGCGGTGGCGACATTGTGCTTGCCGAGGCCTGCGAGTACAATGCCAGTTTTTTGCATCTGCACCCAACGCACACGTTGTGTTTGAACATCGAGTACGACCACCCCGATTGTTACCAAAGTGTTGACGATGTTCAAAGTGCTTTTTGCCAGTTGTTTGAGCAATCTCAAGTGGTGGTTTTACCAAAAAACTTGCAAAAATTGGCACCACGTGGTGTGTTTTGGGACGACTTTATTGCCAAAAATATCTTTGCAACGGCCCACCGCACCACCTTTGATTTGTACCACAAACAAGAGTTTGTTGCTAAAGTTGGATTGCCCCTTGTGGGAACTCACAACATCCAAAATGCCCTTGCCGTTGTGGCATTGTGCAACACTTTGAACTTGCCAATACTGCAAGTTTGCCATGCCCTTGGCTGTTTTTGCGGAGTGGAAAGACGTTGGACGGAAGTGTGCTACAAATGCAAACTCGTGTGCGACTACGCGCATCATCCAACGGAAATTGCCACCACCGTCAAGACGGCACAAAGTATCACAAAGGGCAAGGTTGTGTGCATATTTCAACCGCACACCTACACCCGTACCAAGGCCTTTTGGGAGCATTTTGCAAGGTGTTTTGGTGGAGCAACTGTTGTTTACTTGCCAATCTACCCCGCGCGGGAAAAGCCAATTTTAAGCGTCACGTCGCAAAATTTGACGGCTTTTGCCAAGCAAATCGGCATTGATGCGCACTACTACGACACATTTGACCAAGCCAAGCGCTTTGTGGAAAGTATCACAACCAAAAACGATACCGTTCTTATTTTGGGTGCGGGGGACGTGGTAAACATGGCAAAATTGTTTGCAAATTAGTTACGAAAGGTACTGCATTTGCCCACCGCATTTCTCGCAAACAAGGCATTGCTTTTCCGCACAGGGTACACAACTTGTTGCCCCACAACCATCGCATTTGCAGTAGTTATCTTGCATATCCTGTTGACAATGTTGACACTTCATACAAAACTCCTTTTTGTAGAGTTTTGCACAATGGAAAATTTTGTAAACAAAAAGACCAACGAAATTTCGTTGGTCTTTGATTATTTGTGAGATATTTTTTGCTGGTGCTTGCCTTGTTGGTAAGCAACCTTTCCCATCTGGTTGGTTTGCGTTTTGCAAAACAACATGTTGGGTGGACGTTTGGTGCTAGCAAAAATCTTACGCATGTGCAGTGGCTGGTTCGTCGTGGTGATGATGACCAATGTTGCCATGGTGCATGTCTACGTGCAAAAGCATGTGGTACAAACCCTCCTTTACAAGCAACTTGGAAAGGGTTGTTGCTACAACAACGGATACGGCTGTCATTGCTACCATTGGCAAATAGTCCACAAATGTTGCGAAGAATTGGCCAACGGACAAGTTTTCTGCTGAGTGTTGAACGGCATACAAAACGGCAGTTAGGAACAATACAGAAGATGTGATTGGTGTTTTGTTAACAACAGTAAAGATGATCGCCATAGAAATGATGATAACAACTTGGTTGTAGTCGGCTGGCAATCCCAAGAATTTGTTGCAAACAAGGCAAACAATTTGTCCGCCGATTGCGCCAAGTGTTAGCATTGGGATAACAATACCACCAGTAACGCGGTCGGTACCGGCAAAAATTGTGATGATAAAGCGGAAAGCAAGCAAAGCAATCAACACCCAAACATCGTTGAAATGAGTGATTTCCTCGATGATGTGTGCGCCAGAGCCCATCCAATCTAGACAAATAAAGTTGAGTACCAAAACTGCTGCAAACAAAACAAAGCCAAAGTACTTAGACCAGAACTTGTGTTTGTTGCGTTCGAACAAGTCTTTTGCCAAGGTGAGGCCCTTTGCAAAGGCGCAACCCAAAAGCACGTTTACAACAACCAACATAAAAAAGATGTAGTAGTTGTTAAATGGCAACACAGGCATGTGATGAACGTGGAACACACTGTGGTGGTTGATTTGGCTTGTTACCAAATATGCAGAAACCATCATGGCAATACCACGAAGGAAAAACTTGAAATTGAACTTTTTGAGAGCTTCCTCGAAGATGTAGCAAAGTCCGGCAAGTGGACTAAGCACCGCACAACCAAAACCTGTACCAAAACCCATAACAACGGTGTCGTCTTCGCCAGCGGAAACGGCATCTTCCACCATTTCGGCAGTTTTACCACCCAACACAACGGATGGACCTTCGCTACCCAAAGGCATGCCAGTAAAGCCGGTTGCAATGGAGTTAAGCAACATCAAAGGCAACTCTTTTTTCCAGTTGATGTAGTGATCTTCTTGAATGGCGTGTTCCATGTAGGGTACACCGCTACCACGAACGCCAGGGTTACGCTTCAAAACAAAGTGGCTGAACACCGCAATTGCTGCAACAGCCAAAATCATGCCGATGATAACCCATGGATTTTTGCTAGAGTACATAAAGTGTGAACCCTTTACTGCGTACTGCATGGCAAGTTGGTAAAGACCAACCATAGCACCGATAGCCGCACCGATAAGGATACTTTCCAACAACTCCGCCCAAAAACCTTGTAACTTTCTCTTTTTCATATCTTTGTCCTCGGTAATTTTATATCAACATTGTAATACAAAGTGAAATAATTATCAAGCAAATTGGCAAGGTGTGCAAAAGACAATAATAAAAACATCAATAAAAAAGCACCACCGCAAAAATGCAATGGTGCCTTTGGTCCAAAACTATCTCTTTTGTTTGCGAATAGTTGTTCTTTGTTGAACTATTGGAATTTTTTATGCAAAAAAGGGATGCAAAATGCATCCCTAAATTAAACTTTATTTACAACTTCATCAAAGTGCAAACAATCCTAGCCACGCAGTTCTCCGCCATCATCCACGGTTTTGATGTAGGCCAACACCAAGTGCAATGCGGAACTAATTGCCCAGGAACACAATGCAACGATTAGTAATGGTAAGATATAATCTCCATCAGCGATGGCTATAAGTAGACCTATAAATTCAAAAACAACTATACCCAATTGAATATACCCAATGGGTGCAAGTTTTTTTCTGGAGGACTTGGTTTTAAAATTCCATCTTACCGCACGATGGGTAAGGAATAGCATCAATAAACCAGTACAACTCCATTGAAATAGGTAGGTCTTGCTCACATATTCTCCCTCAAAAAAGCGAGAGTCAAATTCCAAGATAATTGTAACTGACCACAAACTGATAAATATTACAAATTGCAATAGTC
>JAZRHU010000013.1:0-2865 GCA_045644945.1 Candidatus Fimimonas sp.
GAGTTTTCTTGGCAAATGGTGTAGCGATAACCATCTTTTCGTTGTCAATGTCGTTGTCTGCAACAATCTTTATTTCCACGTCGGCAAACTTGTCATTTTTTCCTTTGAAGTACAGTATGCGCTCTTTTTCGGTAACTTCAAAACTCATGTAAAAGTCTTTTGCCTTGTACTCGTTGAAGGATGGTCCTTCGGGATCGCGGTCAAGTTTTGCGCTGTACAATGCACGCATGGAGTTTACTTCCCACTTTTTGCCGGTATCAAGGTCAAGTACCGTTGCCGTTACCGAGCACACGTATGTAAGATGTCCAATTGTAAGTTGCACAGCGTAGTGGTCTTTCACAAATTGGTAAAATATCCACTCCTTTAGTTTGCAAGGGAAACTTTTTACGTACTTGCGATTGTACTCAATATTCATTTTTGTTGCGTACCCTTTTACGGCCAAAGTGCCGTTTTTGTTTAGCAGTGCGCATTTGGATGTAATTTGATTTTGCATAATGATGTTATTGTTCAGTTACGTTGTTAACTGCATCAACGATGGCTTGAGCAGCTTTCTTTTGTGCAATACGCTTTTTGTAAAGTTTTGTAGCAAAAATAAGAGGAATCAAGGTAGCCAAAACAACAAGACCACCAATCAGGAACAAGTTTTCTTGTGGAACTTCTACCAAATTGCCGTAGTCGTCGTAGATAGGTGAGCCTTGCGCTGTATTTTTGATAATTGCGCCACCAATAAGTGTACCAATGAGCATAGGTACAAGAGTAAAGAACAACACGCGGATGCCTTCAAATTGACCTTTGTTTTCTTCGGGGAACAAACCACGTACCCAAATCATACCCGCTTGTGTGATGAGAACGTAACCAACGCCCACCAAGAACACACAACCCAAAATTGGGATGTTGCGTAGTGCAAACACATTGCTTGTATCAACGCTGGTGCTGTCTTTTACAAACAAACCAATCAAAATCAAACCCAAAGCATTTGCGAGCACTGCAATCAATGTTACAAGAGGAATCTTGTCCTTGTTGATGAGCTTGATGAAAGGAATTGTCACCAAAACAGCAAACAAAAGTGGAATACCTTGGATAAGTCCCATGTCGCCGGAAGTAAAGCCAATGTCGTAGATAATCCAGTTACCCATGTGTACAAAGTAGAAGTTAAATGGGATAAAGAACGCGCAAACAACAATGTTAGCCCAAAGCATTTCGGCATTGTCTGGATTGCTCTTTAGCTTTTTAAAATTGAACGCTTCAGTAAGTTGCGCAAAGAATGTGCCTTGTTTGTGTGGTACAAGTGTAGGATGATCTTTCATCAAGAACAAGGAAATCACACCCATTGCGATTACAAACAAACCCATCGCCCAGAACAAAAGTTGATAGTTACCTTGTGATGGATCGTATGCGTCAGTTCCTGCAGTTGGGTTGCCAGCATCTACCAATGCGCCACCCAAAAGTGTACCCACGATTGTACCGAAAATTGGCAATGCCGCAAGCGCTGCACCCACTTGACCTTTATTTTTGTCATCTGTGTGGTCGTTGAGCCAAACGTTAAAACCGCTGTCGTAGCCCATTGATCCAAAAAAGGACATTATCGCATCGGTAATAACTACCAACACACCAGCAACTGCAACTGCGGATGCTGTTTTGTGATCCTTTACGATAAACTCGGTAGTGCCAAACAAGATTGTTGCAGTACCCCAAATGATGTAGCCGATGGAAACAAACTTTTTGCGTTTGCCTTGGCGGTCGGCAATTGTACCAAACACAAAGGTACTAACTGTTGTAACAAATGCGGACAGGATTACCATCCAGTTTACGATATCAACGCGTTGGCCAATCTTTGCGTAAACAAATGTGTTAAACCATTGGTTTTCCATGTTCCAGCAAAGTTGTCCGGCAATACCCATGCCCCAAACAACAAGCCAAAACTTCCAGTTGGCCATTGCGCCTACTTTTTTGTCTTGATTTTTCATAGTTACTCTCCTTCTAAGCATCTTTGACGGTGTCCGCCATAGTGCCTACCTTTTTCCACAGCTTCAAAGCTGTTTTTGCCCATTTGTGATAACCCGCTGGGCTTTCGGGATATTTTTGATAGTGTCTTTTGAGTTTTTCGCCCCTATTTGTTGCGTTCAACAACGAGAACAATCCACTCCAACTAAACTTTCCGCTAAACACACCTCTAAGTAACGTTCCAACAACGTTGGGATTTGGACCTTTGTCGTCATCGCAGAACACAATGTCGTTGGCAAACAAGTAGTCGTTGTCCTTTGCGGACATGTTCACTGCACCAATCAGCATTGCGCGTGTGCCGGCATATTCCGCACCTTCCCCACGTTGGTAAAGCACGTTGATATCCCACAAGTCCTCTTTGGTAGCAATTTTGCCACCTTCAAGTGCCTTGGCAACAACCTTTGCCGCAGGAGTGCATTGTACCCATGCAGATGGAATACCCTCGCCATTCCATGGTTTAGTCAAGCATGCCGCATCGCCAATTACCATAAAACCATCGGTAACAAATGATAGTGGTGGACGGCAGTAGGGCGTGCAACCCTTTTCTTCGTATTGAAGTGTGTATGGTGGCAACTTGATGGCCTTTTCAAACTTGTCCATGCATTTGTAGGCGTAGTCGTAGGAAATGTTTGCTCCCACGCCAATGATTGCCCCCGATTTGTTGTGTTGTGGCGCAATCCAACCCTTGTAATAGGGCCAACTTGTGGACAGTTCCACCTTGTCATCAGGATTGTTCAATTGGACGTATTTAAGCAGTACGTAAAACTTGTCGCGTGGAGTAATTTCGAAGCTTTCGATGTAGTCATCTTGAATTTTTCTGCGAACTACCGATGGAATACCGCTTGCATCCACCACAAGTCG
>JAZRHU010000014.1:0-1117 GCA_045644945.1 Candidatus Fimimonas sp.
CCTTCTGTAGCACTCCACGAGAGAAACATCTTTGTACCAAAACTCTTCATAAGACATCCCAATACTCATGTAGTAAGGACAGGCCTCTTCGAACACTGCTGTGGCGGTTGTTAGCCTTTCTTCACCGTCCAGCTCGCTGAGTTTCCCGATTTGCCTTGCTTGTCTTCCATAAGTGTGCTCAAAGTTTCGTGATACATCTTGATAAGCTCAACGATGAAACCTGCCTCTTCGCCTTCGCCCATTTTGTTTGTAAGGTTGTCGTAGATCTCGTCAATTTTGTCTGGAGCAAGGCCACGGTGGTTTTTGTAGAAAGCACCACGTACAAGCAATGGAATCATTGTCATTGGCTTGTCTTCCACTTGTGTTGCAACAAAGCCTTGTGCTTCCATTTGGCGAACGGATTGTCTAGAAAACTCCAATACGTATTCTTTTTCGTTGTAAGTTACTTCGATTTTGGTACTCATGTGTACTCTCCTTATATTGATTATTTTGTGGGGTGGTTTTTGCGTAACCACCCCTTGATTTTTACTAATCTATGCCTTTAACTATGGGCCTGGTACGAACACTGGTACAGTTGCTGGCGAAATAGAGATTGTCATCTCAAGTACAGCATCTACAGCGCCTTCGTTTACGCTTGCAGATAGGTAGCCGTCCCATGTGTATTTTGAGCCGTCAGAAAAAGTAAGCTCGCACTTTTGCACTGCTGTTAGTGCGTTGATTTCTGCCAAAACTTCTTTGTCGTAGTTAGCAGTGAAGTCGAAACTTTCCTCTTGTTGGCGAATACCAGGGATGAAAGTTTGCGCATCGTCTTTCAATGTTGTTGTTTCTAGTGAACTGCGTTTACCAAGCAAAGAAGGGAAGTCCTTGATGATGATCTCGGTATCGGCAGATGTTACACCATACTTAAGTGTTGTGTTGTATGTTGAAAGTGCCATTTTGTTTATCTCCTTGTCTTATTCTCGACCAAATATTTTGCCATCCACGTCGATAACCGCTTCATACGTAGCAGTGATACAGTACATGGTGGATTCATATAGGTCTGGTGTTGTTGTGTAGGTTAGTCTCTTGAAACCAAGTTGCTTTATTGCACTGTCTGCTGTTGCAAATATCTCTCGTG
>JAZRHU010000015.1:0-1572 GCA_045644945.1 Candidatus Fimimonas sp.
TATCACTGCCACCGATGTGCAAGGTGCGTTGGAAGAACTAAAGGATCTTGCAGATAACGGTGGTGTGACAAGTGTAAATAACAAAACAGGTGCAGTAACTATTGGCAAAAGCGATGTTGGACTTGGCAATGTAAACAACACAAGCGATGCAAACAAGCCTGTATCAACTGCACAGGCAGCTGCGATCAAAGTTGTGCAAGACGATGTAAATGCCCACGAAGCAAACAAGTCCAATCCACACGGTGTTACAAAGTCACAAGTTGGATTGGGTAGCGTTACAAACGATGCGCAAGTTAAGCGTTCAGAGATGGGGGTTGCAAGTGGTGTTGCAACACTTGGTACAGATGGTAAAGTGCCAACCTCACAGTTGCCAAGCTACGTAGATGATACTATCGAGGGGTATTTATACAATAGCAAGTTTTACAAAGAATCAGCACACACAACACAAATAACTGGTGAGTCGGGCAAAATCTATGTGGATTTAGCAACAAACAAGACCTACCGTTGGAGTGGCAGTGCATTTGTGGAAATTAGTGCAAGCTTGGCACTAGGCACAACCTCTTCGACAGCGTACCGAGGCGACTTGGGTGCAGCCAATGCAACGGCAATTACCACATTGCAAGGCCAAATGTCAACAGCACAAGGCGATATTTCCGACTTGGAAACTGCTGACGGTCAAAATGTCAAAGTGACAGGTTATCAAGAAATTAGTGGCACAAAGGAGTTTAGAGGCAATATCTATGCCTACGAAGGGGTTGTATATACTAATTCCAGTGATGAGGGGGCTTTGCTAACCAACTCAGAAGGTGCCGAGGGTACATTTTGCTTTCCAGTGAACGGCAGTGGCACACTTGCAACAAGAGCCGATATTCCAACAAAAGTGTCCGAGCTTACCAACGACAGTGGTTTTACAACCAACAAAGGTACAGTAACAAGCGTGACAATTTCCGCTGGCACTGGCATTTCGGTTAATAGTTCGTCAGCAATCACCTCAAGTGGCTCACGAACAATAAGTCTTGCGGATAGTGGCGTAACAGCCGGTACATACTCTGTGGTCACTGTTGATGCCAAAGGTCGTGCAACAGCTGGTACTCAACTAATTGAGTGGGGAACCACTGGACAAACAACACCAAACAATCTAGCAGTTGGTGGCTTGTTCTTCCAAATGGTTTAGGGGTGATACCATTGGCGACCTACAAAATAAAACGCAAAACTGCATCTGGCCTTGAAGACGTGGTGTTGGAGAGTGCTGGTGGCCCACGAAAAATATCATCCACAGGAAGTAGCATAAACATAAAATCTACCACTGTGGGAGCCTATCTAAATCTGTTTGGTGCAGTATACGAAGCTGGGGAGCTTTCAATTGGCGACAATACCTTAGCATTAGATAGTGGATACATTTATTTTTACACGATACAAGGAATGCTGTATCAAAAACTGGTTGGCACATCGACAACAACTTATTCGTGGCACATTATGGTTACTCTCAAGCGAGAGGGTGGTTCTACCGTTTACAGTGACTACACAATAACAACAACCTCTGGCTTTAACATTTCAGACGATGGCCAAATT
>JAZRHU010000016.1:0-53475 GCA_045644945.1 Candidatus Fimimonas sp.
TGGGGTGAAGTCGTAACAAGGTAGCCGTATCGGAAGGTGCGGCTGGATCACCTCCTTTAAGGGAGTAGACAGAAATGTCTACCATCCAAGTCGAGTAAGCAGAAATGCTTACGGAATTACGAAAAAAGTGGAGTTACCCACTCAAAACAGTAACAAACCCGAAACTGTGCATTTCTTCTTCTGTTCTGTTAAAGCATCATTAAAAAAAACAACGCCATCACAGGCGACAATATATATTCGGTAGACATCACTAAAAAGTGGTGTTATTTTTTTTGCTTTTTTCTAATCGAAAACCCTACCTGTTTTGACGGTAGGGTTATGTATTAATGATGAGCTTTATGAAAAATCAATGCCACAATATTTATTTAGATCAACAATTTCAACTACTTCAAATTTAACATCCTTTGTAATTACCATAGCTCCGCGGAGAGTTTCAACATCATCGCTATAGCGCATAAACTTTTTAGATATATGCGAGAAATTTAAGTTGTACTCTACTTTAAGGGGACAACGTAGCACTATTATGCAAGGAATTGATATCTTACGCAATTTTTCTTTAATTTCTTGCTGTTCTTGAGGCGAAAAATCTTTGGAGTAGGGGTTATCATAGTATTTGTAAATACTTTCTCCTCCCCAATTTTTTAGAAAAATTTTATCATAGGCGGGGTCATTGTCGAGATCAAGAAAACCATACGAAAAGCAGATTTGGTCATCTGCTTGAGTTGAGTTATCTTGATGAATAAGATCAACAAGTTTGAGTTTGTATTTGTTTAACTCGTTAGGCAAATTACTCACTTTTTTTATTATTAGTTCTTTGCCTCCAAACGAAAGTCCATGATTTTTAATATTTTCGATCTCGAATTTGGTTAAGCGGGTACAATGGTAACCAATTATCGAATAATTGCTTTCGTAGAGTTTAGAATAAAACAATTCTTCTAGATCTTCTTCATAAGGTCCTGTTCTAAGGTAAAGCAAATCGGGTGGGTATGTATCTTCCACATTTGGTAGCCAGTCAGTATTATTTAGGTTAGTTCTCAGTTTATATTTCATATGCTTGTGTTTTAAATATGGATCGTTAAATTTTAATGTATGAGTTAATAATTTGTGACAATAGTTTAAATAGAATAAAGAGCGGTTTTCAAGGTGTTGATACAGTCCTCGATCAAATAGTGATGATCAATCTTATTCATCTGATTAATTAGAAAATAAAGTTTTTTGCAGAAATCCGCAGATAAACTCCCAAAATCTCGTTTTATTTTATCTGTCAAATTCCAATAATAATAATCCCAACCAGTATTTTTGTAAGAATCTAAAACTGTTTCACAAAATTCATCCATTACATTAGGGGAATCAAAGATGTTCAGTGAAATGAAAGAAAAGTGTTCTATTCCCCAAAATGTTAGGTTATTAATTACTATATTTGGATTGAGAGTATTGTCTACAAAAATACGAATATCTGTAATACTACCATTCTTATTTTTCTTTACAACCTTTCCAGATAGAATGTCTTTAGTTTTTTGAATTAATGTTGGTGCATTTTTGCCAACGCTAGCAATATAGTCGATTAATTCGAATTGTTCAAAAGATGATCTGCCGATTCCGAGTGAGTTTATTGTCATGAAGAAATCTACAATTTCATTGCTACTTATAGTATATTTTTCTGTTTCAAGTTTTGAATAAAATTTCTGTTTTTCTTTTAGCCAAATGTAGTGCGGATTTTTTACTATTGTAGCCGAACAAGGAAAATTGTTAATTTGCAGTTTTTTATATTTTATAAAGTTATAACTACTTCGTACTACTGGAGCCCATTTGGAAATGTATTGGAGAGTATTAATAGATTCTTGATAAACATTACAATGCAGTTTGCAGTCATGTGCACCTACTAACGCTGGACAAAAATGCAATATGCATTGTTTGCATTTTGCGGATTTCTTAGCGTGTAAAAATTTGTAGTGGGAAGGTTTTATACAATAACTGTGACCTTTATGACAAGTTAGAGTAATATCAATACTGGATTTTATACTAACATTCTCAGGACGAAGATTGCCATTCTTTTCGTAGTCCCAATACTTTATAAGACAGCTATTGGCTATACTATCTTCTTGAGGTGTGGTGTAATATTGTGCATAAATATTGGGTTGATCTTCTACAAGTTTCTCTGAGTTGGAGTAAAATGTATCAAGTAACACTCTTATATCGTGGGGTAGAATTAATTGATCTCGTTCAATATATTTTTTTATGGCACTGAATACTTCATTAATTACTTTGCTCAAAGTAAGCATAAGGTCATAAGAGTGATACTCACGATATATTATTTCTCCAAAATTATATTCAAGGTCATTAAGACCATTTTCTCTAACACGTATTAAGTATACACCAGCATTTGAAAGAACAAGGTTTTTGTAGTTATCTCGCGCAGACTTATTCTTATGCCAGTATGCTCCATCGTATTCAATCGCAAGATGTAAAGAGGGAACATATATATCTAATTCTATGTTGTCATTTTCTGTGAAGTAGAAAGTTTCACGATTGATCGCATCTGGGAATACTTTTTTTATGTAATAAAAGATTGCTTGTTCAGAAAAAGATGTTGATGCTGAAGAATACGCTTGTTTAACAGGATGGGTATTCATAGGTTATCGCTCCTTCTTATAGGATTATAAAAGATAGACCTCATACATCTTATCACAAAATTAAGACATTTTCAATACTAGAATATAAATTGTATTAAATGCAGTCAAAAAATAAGATGCATCCAGCATTTTATATCTATCATTTTGTTTTTCCTATTGCACAAACATATTTTCTTTGCTATAATAATTGTAATATCAGTAGTGCAAAGGAGCAAAACTATGCTAAAAAGCATCCTACTCAAGGCTGTGCCTGTTCCCAAAATTCAAGATTTTGATACATACCTTTTTGTTGGCCCACATCCTGATGACATAGAGGTGGCGTGTGGTGCAACGGTGGCAAAGCTGGTTTCCATGGGCAAAAAGGTCACTTTTGTCATTTGCACCGATGGTCGAATTGGTGCTTTGGACGAAAGCTTGACAAGCGAACAAATCGTGGAAATTCGCCGTCAAGAGGCGCTAGCTTCCGCCAAACTTTTGGGCGTTGATGACGTAAGATTTTTGCCTTTTCACGATGGCGGAAACTACACGGCTGACGACCTTGCCAACGCACTTGTGCCACACATTTTGGAAATCAAGCCACAAATGGTATTTTGCCCCGACCACACTGTGCCAAGCGAATGCCATCCCGACCACTTGAAGACTGGCCAAGCGGTAACAAAGGCGGTATTTTTAGCAAGCTGGCCAAAGTTGACTGCACAACTTGGCTTGCAGGGTAGTGTACCCAACATCAATTTGGCCTACTACTACACCCACAAACCCAACCGCTACTTCGGTATCAAAAAGTTCCGCAAAGTGCACCTTGATGCTATTGCCTGCCACAAGTCGCAGTTTGACGAAAACAACCTAAAGGTGTTCAAAACCTACTTTGGTGTGCGCCAGTTGCGCTTTGGTTTGCGTTGTGGAAAGGGTCGTGCCGATGGTTATCGTGTCCTTTCGCCAACACATCAACATTGCTTCCCCGAGATTGGCGAGTAACAAAAAACCGCGACACGTGGTGTGTTTTTGCACATTTTTGCAAAATATCACGCCAAATATATAGCAAAACAATCTAAAAAAGATGTCCTTTGTAGGGCGTCTTTTTGTTTGTATTACAACCTACTTGTTGCATCAAAACGTGCCACGATTATAAATACAACAATCTTGTGTTATTCAATAGTCAAACAGGCTACATTGTGGTATAATATCTCACGTTAGAACAAAGTTCTGTTACTTTTCAACAAACAAATTTGGAGTTACAATGAATTTCGATTTTTTCCTTTCAGCAGCGTTATTGGGCCTTGGCCTTGCAATGGATGCTTGTGCAGTATCAATGGCAAATGGCCTAAAAGAGCCATGCATGAAAGTTGGTAAAATAACACTAATTGCATTTCTTTTTGCACTCTTCCAAGCAGCAATGCCCCTGATTGGTTGGGTTTGCGTGCACACAGTGGTGGAAAAGTTCCAAGCATTTGGCAAAGCAGTGCCATTTATTGCATTGGGATTGTTGGGCTTTATCGGTGGCAAGATGCTTTACGAAGGTCTCACTCACAAGGACTGCGAAACTCAAGACGAGTGCGGTTGTGCAAAGCCATTGACATTTGGCGCTTTGATTGTGCAAGCAATTGCAACCAGTATCGATGCACTTTCCGTCGGTTTTACCATTGCCGACTACAACTTTAACGAGGCACTTGTTGCTGTGGCAGTGATCGCTGTTGTAACATTTATCGCTTGTTTTGTAGCCGTTTTCCTTGGCAAAAAGTTCGGCACAAAGCTCGGTAACAAAGCGGAAATTTTGGGCGGATTGATTCTTATCGGCATTGGTATCGAGATTTTTATCAGCGGTGTTTTCTTCTAAAAACGCAACACGTGTCCGCGATTTTGAGTAATTATGCAATTATTTGCGTTGGTTTTATTACCAAATTCCATTGCAAAATTACTAAACAATTTATTTCGGCATTTTAGTAGCATACAATGTTTGTAAAACACCCAAAGCCAACGCGCAGTTGTGTCTAAATGTAAATTATTTTAGCATTTGCTTGCATAAACTACACTAACTATTGACAATGTCGCCAAAGTGGTGTAATATATGCAAGCAAACAAAAACATGGAGAGTTGTCCGAGAGGTCGATGGTGCAGCACTCGAAATGCTGTGTTCTCCTTCAAGAGAACCTAGGGTTCAAATCCCTAACTCTCCGCCAACAAAAAAGGAACTTTTGTCTACCAAAAGTTCCTTTTTTGTTTATCCATTGCGAAAGCGATGGCATATCATCACGCTTTAGCGTGTATATCATCGCCGCAGGCGTATATCATCAACCGCAGGTTGTATCGCTTCCGCAATGATGATATACAAAACTGCGTTTTGATGATATACCACACCAAGTTGCGGATGTAAGGAGCAAAGCGACGGAATAGCGAGCTTGCGAGCGCCTATACAAGGCTTACGCCTTGATTTGTTTGCGAAAGTGTGATATAATAAACTCATCGATAAATAAGAACGTGACAGAGGGAGAGAACCGTGGGATTGTTGAATTGGTTAAAAAACAAGTCTAATAAAGGAAATCTCAATGCAGACTTGCAACAAGCATTGAGTTTATCAAGAGAAGGAAAGCATATAGAGGCATATCCGATTTTTGAAAGATTATATTATAAGCAACGCAATGCAACCAATAGGTTTAATTTGTTTCAATGTGCTGTATATTGCGGAAAAACCGAAATTGAAAATAAATTATATGAGGAGTTGAAGTGCTATTCCCCAAATCCGAAAAAAGAGCCGATGGAGTTAAGTGGTTGCTTTGTTAGATATTCTTATGCCTATATTCTTTGCGATGTGGGTAGAAATCGTGAAGCGATTGAAATAGTTGATTATCTTATTTATGTTATTTCTCATTACAAAATCACTGATCCTACGTTTTTGTACATAAGAGGAATTCCCACGGCACAAATGGTTTATGAATTGATCAAAAAAACATTTGACGATGATAAAGTACAACTCGAGGAATATAAGATTAAACTTGTATCATTGTTGGATGATGATACAAAAAAATACATTCTTGAAGAATAAATATGTATGAGAAAGTTTAAGCAAATTTATGTAGAAATAACCAACATATGCAATCTGGATTGTTCATTTTGTCCCAAAAACAGTCGCCCCAAAAGGTTTATGACTGTGGAGGAGTTTGATAAAATCACAGACGAAATTTCTCCCCTAACAAACACCATTTGTTTGCATCTAATGGGGGAGCCTTTGTTGCACCCAAATATTAGCCAAATATTTGAAATTTGCAATGCAAAAAATTTGAAAGTGCATCTAACAACAAACGGAACGCTTATCAAACAAAATTTGGACTTGCTAAAATCTGGTTGTGCAAAAAAGATTTCCGTCAGTTTGCACAGTTTCGAAGCAAACAACAATGCCAATTCCTTGCAAAACTATCTACAAGATACACTTTCTTCTTGCAAGCAAATTGCCGAAAACAGCCCAACCTATATCGAGTTTAGATTGTGGAATGAGTCTAGTGACGAAAGTGCTAAAAACTCACTAAACAAAAAGATACTGGAAGTTATCGACAAAACATTTAACACAAATCTGCTCACGATGGAGTTGCAACGTAACACAAGGATAACGGACAAAATTATTCTAAGCCTTGCCGATGTTTTCGAGTGGCCCATCAACACAGAGCACAAAGCAAAAAACAGCGTAAAATTCTGCTACGGATTACGTTCGCATTTTGGAATTTTGTGTGATGGAACAGTGGTTGCTTGTTGTTTGGATGGCGAAGGAAAGCTTGCGCTTGGAAATATATTCGAAGACAGTATATCCAACATCTTGAACTGTACGCGGGCGCAAAACATTTACAAAGGATTCACCGACAGAAACACAACGGAGGAATTTTGCAAAACTTGTACTTTTGCAAACAAGTTTGTCCGTTAAATAGCTATTTTAAAGCATCGGTAGATATTTCCATTGGAAAAAATGTCTCAACTAAACCATTGGTAGGTGTACTTTGTGCTAAATAGTGTCTAAAATGTATGCGGAGGTGACCTATGAACCAAGTAAAGATAGGAAAATTTATTGCCGAATGTCGAAAAAAGGCAAACTTAACACAAGCGCAGTTGGCGGAAAAACTCAACATCACCGACAAAGCAATTTCCAAGTGGGAAAGAGGCATCGCAATGCCTGATGCTTCCATCATGCTTGAGCTTTGCGATATCCTTGGTATCAGCGTAAACGAGCTACTAGTTGGCGACAAAATCAGCGCAGAAAACAACACCAAACAAAACGAACAACTTTTGCTCAACATGGCTAACGAATTGCAAAGCAAAAACAAAACAATTTGGAGTGCAATGTGGACAATCATGATAGTAAGTATCATTGGATTGATTGGCGGTTTGGCAGTTGTAGCATTTTTTGTACCAGAGGGTGTATGGCAACTTGTTGCCATCTTGGTTCTTTGCGCGCTCTTCATCATTCCTTGTTTTTACGCACTAAAACTTGAGGTCAGCGTAGGCGCTTACAAATGCAAAAATTGCGGTCACGAGATTGTTCCCACCTACAAAGAAGCACTCAATGCCATGCACATGGGAACCACCCGTTATCTAAAGTGTCCCAAATGCAACAAGCGTACGTGGTGTAAAAAGGTGCTAAAATAGTAAACTGAATTTTTATCGAGGGGTTTATAAAGTCATATTGGAAGACACTCGTGTTCTTTGCAATTGTGGGTGTTGTCGGTGGCTTTTTTACAGGCATTTACTTGTTGGACAGCTATCCAGCTGATATCAAACAGCAACTTGTCAAGTGGTGTATTTTGTGTCAGTTATCATTTGACAATTTGCTCAATTTTGATAATATTTTAGCGGTAAAAAGCGGTACACATTGCGTGGCCGCTTTTTTTTTGATGTTTCAATGAAATCCCAATACCTCTTTTACCAACAAAAGCCTAGCAAACTCTACGGCATTTTACCAACGATAGGACGGTATAGCCAAAAATTGCTTTCATTATTTGCATAATTATTGATATTATCTTGATTTATGTGCTGTGTTGTGATATCATAAATGTATTATAAAGTGAAATTTGGAGGCACCAATTGAAGCTTAAACATATTGGCAATTTCAATACCATCGATGCCTTTGTTTCTGACAAGATCGAGCGTGCAAGCGGTTGCGAAAAGTCTTTTGGACAACTATTTGAGCTTATGTTTGAACAAACAGACAACGTTTTTTGCGAGATGACAAGTGGTTACCGCATACAACAAGTTACCTATGGTCAGTGCAAACAGCAAATTGTCGAGTTGGCTCAAAAACTAAAAACATCCCTTGCTGATTTGCCATGTGGCGCAACAGTTGGTTTGCAAATGGACAATGGCGTTGGATTTGTGCAAAGCTTTTGGGCGATTTTGATGTGTGGATTCAATCCTTTGCTCATCAACTTGCGCTTGCCACAAAATTTGTTGGAGCGTGCGCTTGCCGATGCAAAAGTTCAAGCAATTGTTGCGTGCGAGGCAACACCTATTTTGCGCACCGTCACATTGGACAGTTTGCAAAATCAACCCCCAACACAACTAACCGAGTGGGGTAGCCATGTTGTGTTCACGTCCTCTGGCACAAGCGACAATGTAAAGTTGTGCTACTACAATGCGGAAAACTTTTTTTACCAAATTTCCACAAGTTTCGATATCATCAAAGCCTGCCCACAAATAGTTTCCAACTACGAAGGGGAAATCAAGTTGCTAGCATTGCTACCATTGTACCACGTGTTTGGCTTTATTGCCGTGTACTTGTGGTTTGCATTTTTTGGACGCACCCTCGTGTTTTTAAAAGATTTAGCACCCCAAACCCTTGTGTCTACCATACGCAAGCACAAGGTAACTCACGTGTTTGCCGTACCGATGGTTTTTGAAAAAATCTACAAACAAGCCATCAAGACAATCAAAGGCAAAGGGGACAAGACCTACAATAAATTTTGCAAGGCACTTAGAGTTTGCAACAAAAACAAAATTTTGGGCAAATTTATTGGCAAAGTGGCCTTCAAAGAAATTCGCGAAAAGATTTTTGGTAACTCTATCCGAATGTTTATATCTGGTGGTAGCGCCATCTCTAGGGAAACCGTGCAATTTTTCAATGCGATTGGCTACTTTATGGTAAATGGCTATGGCATGACGGAAATTGGCATTACTTCGGTGGAAACATCCGCCAACCCTCTACTTCGCAACCTTTGCTCCATCGGCAAACCATTTGGAGTTGCAAGCTACAAGGTGCAAGATGGTCAGTTGTACGTCAAAAGTAGGGCGCGTGCAAGCAAAATTGTACAAGACGGCAACGCCTTGATTGCCAATTTGGACGACTGGTTTGCAACAGGCGATTGTGCTTATCAGCAAAAAGGCCGTTTCTACATCACCGGCCGAAATGACGACCTAATCATCTCATCCGCAGGCGAAAACATCAATCCTCAAGCCATCGAGGAGTGTATCAAAGTAGATGGTGTAGTGGAAAAGTGCCTTGTCAAAGGGGATAACGGCGCAATATTGGTGGCTTGCGTAAGGGCATTTTTGTCAACCAGCCAAATTGAACGTATCGAAAGTCAAATTGTCGAAGTTCTAAAGGCGCAAGGGATTTTGAGTGAACTAGAAAAAATCATCATCACCCAAACACCTCTCACAACGGAAGACGAGTTCAAAGTTAGTCGCGAGCGTATTCGCAAACGTATTCAAAGTGGCGAAATTATCGCTTGTCAACCAAAGACTCAACAAGAGCAAGCCAACGACCTCGAACAAGAACTAATTGCAATGCTAGCCGATGTTCTAGGTACCGATGTGCAAATTCAACCAAGTTCCGACATCTTTGTCGACCTAAATGGCACAAGCTTGGACTACTTTACGTTTACCTACAAAGTTAGGGATAGATTCGAGCTTGCCGAAGACTTTTTCCAAGGTGTATCCCTTACCACCGTAAAAGAATTTGCCAACAAAATAATGGATAGTTTAAAGTAATGAAGAAAAAAGGTAATAAAAAAATAGGCCAATACTTTTTGTACGATTTTGTCAAAGCAACGGGCTTTTTGCCCGCATGGATTTGGCTTCGTCCCAAAATTATACGCGAAAGCGACAAAGTGCCTAAACGTATCAAGGGTGGCGTACTGATTGCATCCAATCACGTTACCTACATCGACCCAATAATCTTACACTTGGCATTTTTGCACCGCAGATTGCACAGCATTGCAACAAAAGACGTTGCCCAAAACAAGCTTCGCAAAATGTTCTTTACTGTGGCAAACTGCATTTTTATCGACAAACAAAACTTTTCGATGTCAAGCCTGCGCGAAATTTGCGATCGCCTCCGAGAGGAAAAGGCCGTAGTCATTTTTCCCGAGAGTTCCGTACACGAGCAAAATGTAGTGCGCGAGTACAAAAGTGGTGTTGTGTTGATGTCCGCACTTAGCAAAAAACCCATTTTGCCGGTGTGCATTATCAAAGGCAAAAAGAAACTTTCACGCGTAAAGGTGGTAATTGGCGAGCCAATTGATATTGTGTCTATGTATGGGCCTATGCCCACAGCAGATCAAATAGATCAAGTTTGTCAAATGCTCAAACTCAAAACGGAAGAGTTGTTAAACAAGTACAATAACTAGCAATGTAAAAAGGGTAAGTTTATGACAGAATCAGTTTTTAAAAAATACACGTCAGCAGAAAATTGGAACAAGATTGTCGACTACGCAAACGTAACACGCATGTGGAAAGACTGCACAAGTTGCTACGCGGATTGTGTTGCGATTGTGGATAACGACACGTACACGTATGCTCAGCTTGACGAACAAGTGGCACTTGTACGAGGACTTTTGACGGCCAATGGCATCGCTCAAGGCGACAGAGTGGGTATCTACATGCCAAACTCTGTTCACTTTGCAATTTCCTACTTGGCAGTAACAACACTTGGTGCGGTTGCAGTGTTGTTGCCTCCACATCTCGATCAAAACGCATTGTTTGGTTGCTCGTTTAAGTATCAACTAAAGGGTTTGTTCTACCATTCGACATTGGCAGACAAATTGCCATTGCTACAAAACAACAATCCTTCAGTTTTGCTTTGGAACGAGTGCGATCGTGCACAATTACCCGCCCCTGCTGTGGACGTTGATGGAAGTGCGCCATGCACAGTCATCTTTACCGGTGGCACAACAGGCAAAAACAAAGGCGCATTGCTATCCCATCAAGCAGTTATGCGCGGTGTAAAAAATGGGTGCTATGGCACAAGCGATGTGTTTGGTCTTAGATATCTACTCATTTTGCCTCTAACACACGTATTTGGTCTAATTCGCAACCTCCTAACAAGTTTCTACACAGGTAGCACCTTGTTTATTTGCAAAAATAACAAGGACATGTTCCGTGATATTGCAATGTTCAAGCCAACAATTTTGGTGCTTGTTCCAGCGCTTGCGGAAATGGCCCTCAACCTGTCTAAACAATTTGGAAAAAACATGTTGGGCCCCGACCTTAAAACCATCATCTGTGGTGCGGCAACAGTCAATCCCTACCTTGTAAAGGAGTACCAAAAGTTTGGTATCACACTTTTGCCTGGCTACGGCCTTACCGAAAGTGCCAACCTTGTAAGTGGCAACCCTCGTAGTTTGGAAAAACCCGAGTCGGTTGGCTACATCTACGATGGTATCGACTACAAAATTGTAGATGGCGAGTTGTGGATCAAGGGCATCAACGTTATGGATTGCTACATCGACGAGCCACAGGAAAATCAAATGTCCTTTGAGGATGGCTACTTCAAAACGGGCGACCTTGTTCGTTTGGACGAGGATGGCATGCTCTACATTGTTGGTCGCATCAAGGAAGTGATAGTTCTTCCAAGTGGCGAAAAGGTTTCCCCTGCGGAAGTGGAGTGCGCCTTCAACGAGTTGGAAGAGGTTCAAGATAGCCTTGTTTACCTAAACGAGGATGGAACTCTCACCCTGGAAATTTTGCCAAGAGCCGTTGTAATGGCAACAGTTTCTGGCGACAAAAACGCACACCTAAAAGAACAAATCGACATGGTCAACAACAAGTTGCCATCCTTTATGAGAATTAGCAAAATCGTAGTACGTACCTCCGATTTTGTACGTTCTCCCAGTATGAAAATAGTGAGAAATAACAATGCAAAGAAGTGAAATCAGACAAAAACTAAATGACATTTTTGCCCTTACTGTAAAGGGTGCTCAAAACGTTGCAGATATCGACGAAAACTGCAACCTTGTAACAGACTTGGGGCTAAACTCCATTGGATTGCTTTACACAGTAATTGCCATCGAGGAGTTTTTTAACATGCGCTTTGACGATTTGTCATTTGGCGATTTGCAAACTGTCAAGGATGTTATTGACTACATTCAATCCAAGGTCGACTAATGAAGTGGGACTACAACCAACCACAAAGTGGTGATGCAGTAAGGGTAAAGCTTGGCGAAATCTATCACTACGGCATTTTTGTATCTTTGGACGAAGTCATTCAATTTGGCCTTGCCCCCAACCTAAATGTCAACATCAAAAGCCAAGATATTGCCGTTTGCACATCCACTATCGAGGAGTTTGCGCAAGGCGGTTTTGTGGAACGTGGCATTGCGGAAAAGGCCGATGGCAAAAAGCGCAACGCTAAACAAATCATCAAATTTGCTAGGAGCAAACTAGGTCAAAAGGGTTACAACATCATTCACAACAACTGCGAGCATTTTGTCTACGAATGCATTTTTGGTGTCAAAAAGTGTAGCCAAACAGACCAAGTTCGACAATTCTTTTTGTCTATCCCCATTTGTCACGTCTACACAGCAAAAATTCCTCAAGATATCACAATTTTGCCACTTGCTTGCATCGAGCGCACCAAGGAAATTGATTCCGTTTCCCATCCTCAAGTCAAATTGGAAAAGTACTGCGTATGGAAGTTGTTGGAGTACGCGCTAAACAAGTCCTTTGGCTACAAGGCGCAAGACATGCTTTTCGAAAAGTCCAAAGGCAAGTGGAAAACTTCCAATTGCTTTTTCTCCCTATCCCACAGTAACGGTGTGGTTGCATGTGCCGTATCTCGCCGGGAAGTTGGTGTCGATATCGAGTTGATTGATGCATCTCGTACCAATGCGATAATGCGCGTGCTAAACGCTTCCGAAAAGGAAAAAATCAAAGGCCTTGATGGTGTTGAGTTGGATAGTGCACTTGTTGCCATTTGGTCGCAAAAGGAAAGTATCTTCAAAACACTAGATAGCAAGCATTTTGTGCCAAACAAAGTGGATACCACCGGTCAAAACGTAACAAGCAAAATTATCGATGTGGACGGCAAGCAGTATGTTTTGTCTACTGCAACCCCATTTGTGGAAAAAATCCGCTATTTCGAAGAGGTCGATTTGCAAAACTTGGTTTAAATTTGTATAACTTGTCAACACAAAAGGTATGATGGATTTCATGCCTTTTTTTCTTGTCCTAGTGGTAATTTGTTGTGGTCTAAACGCCATTGCATCGCTAGTTTATCTGTTGTTATTCCGCCGAAAGAACCGCCCCAACTATGCCCTTCAACCGGGCGAATATTGTGTGGAAAAAATGCAAAATTGTCCCTGCAGACAAGAGTTTTACTATCTTGCAGGCCACTCTACTCTAAAGGGATACTACTACCCATCTACGACCCAAAAACTAGTGGTGCTGGTGCACGGATTTCGTTCCGGTGCGGACGATTTTTTGCCACTAACTAGGTCGCTTGTCAACAATGGTTTTTGTGTTTTTGCCTTTGATGCGACAGGAACCTACGACTCCAAAGGTGGGTCTCTTGTAGGCATGTGCCAGACGTTGGTTGACTTGGACAACACACTAAAATTCATTCAAACAACTCCGCTAAACAAGCACCAATTGTACCTTATTGGACACAGTTTGGGCGGGTATGCTGTGCTTTCCGCGTTGCAACTGCACCCCAACATAAAGGGCTGTGTTGCCCTTGCTCCGGTGTGCGATGCCACCAAAATATTCGTGCAAAAAGCACGCCAGTACATTGGCGTGCTAGCAACAATTTGTCAGCCAATTTTCGATACAATCCAAAGGATAACTTTTGGCAAGTATGTCAACTGCAACAGCATCAACGGCATCAATTCTACGACTGCCCCGGTGCTAATTGTGCAGGGCACAAAGGACAAGGTTGTCCCACCAAATACCATATCGGTTACCGCGTACAAATCACAAATTGCAAATCCCAATGTTTGTTTTTGCCAAGTGGAAGGCGTCTTTGGCGGTCATAGCAATGTGTGGCACTCGCGTGAGTCTGTCGAGTACAAAAACGCCGTTGTCAAATGTGCCAAACGCATCAAAAGTCGCACAATGCGCAACAGTCAAAAACTTGCAAGCTACTACCAAAAGGTGGATGATGCTTTGTACAGCCAAGTAGACAACAATCTCGTAGAAAAAATAGTGGAAACGTTTTCAAAAGCCCTCTAAAATGATGGCTTTTTTCTTTTTTATGCGTCCATATCACGATTTGGGGCGCAATTAATATCGGAATTCTTCCAATTTACTTTACAAGCCATTTTTTGTGTGCTAAAATGTTATACTAGAAAAGTATATTTTTTAGTATAAAAAATAAAGAGGATTAAATTTATGGAAAAATTTGTAATTTTGCCCGATGTAACTTGCGATTTGGGTCCCGAAATTAGAGAGTTTTTTGGCTTGACAGACTATGTGCCTGGCTATGTAAATATCGATGGAAGAGAAATCAAAGTTGATTTGGATTGGCAATGCATTTCTCGAAATGAATTTTACAAAACATTGATGGACAAAAAGGTAAAAGTTACTAGTGCATCAGCTAGCCCCGAAGAGTTTTACCAAGCGTTCAAAAAATACACAGATCAAGGATATGCCGTTTTGAGCATGACTCTTTCCTCCAAGATCAGCGTAACATACAATGTGGCATGTGGTGCAAGAGACAGACTTTTGCAAGAGTGCCCCAATGCCAAGGTGTACTGCTTGGATTCTTTGAGAATGTCCGGCTCTTTTGGCTTGCTTGTTGCCTATGCTTTGCAACTTCAACAACAAGGCAAAAGCTTCGAGGAAGTTATTGCTTGGTTGGAGCAAAACAAAGTCAAAGTTCACCAAATGGGCCCCATTGATGACCTCAGATTTATCGCTAGACGTGGCAGAATTTCCACAGGCAAGGCAATTTTCGGCAACTTGGTGGGCGTAAAACCCATGGGCGACTCCAATGCAGATGGCTACGTAACAGTTTTGTCCAAGGTAAAAGGTATCAAAAAAGCCATTTCCGCAACTGCTTTGTACCTCAAGGCAATGGCTACGGATATCGAAAATCAGTATGTATTTATCTACCACAGCGATAGGGAAGAGTTGGCTTTGGAACTAAAGAACAAGGTAGAGCAAACTGTAAACTGCAAAAAGATTTTTATTTCCGATGTTTACCCATCTTGTGGCACAAACATCGGCCCAGGTATGCTTAGTGTGTACTTTTTAGGAGAGGAAATTTCCGCCGATAGCGCAACGGAAAAACAAGCGCTTTTGGATGCAATTGCAAACAGCTAATTGAGAGGAACACAAATGATAAACACAATAACCGGCTGTACCTACCTTCAAATGGTGGAAAGCGGTATAAACAATGTTCAAAAGAACAAACAAATGCTCAACGATCTAAATGTATTCCCCGTTCCCGATGGCGATACCGGCACAAACATGGCCATGACGCTAAAGTACGGTTTGGGCGGATTTGTCGAAAACGACAGTTTGGAGTTGGCAGCAAAAAGTTTTGCATCCTTTGCCGTGTTTGGCGCAAGGGGTAACTCTGGTGTAATTTTGTCGCAATTCCTCAAAGGTGTTGCCGAGGGCTTTGATGGTTATCAAAGTGCCGATACATCCGTTTTCTTCAATGCATTGAAAAAAGGTTGCGAGTTTGCCTATGCATCAGTAGCCAAACCTGTCGAAGGCACAATGCTAACAGTCATTCGCGAAGCTATCGAAGCTGTCGAGCCCAAAATGCCCATGGAAAGTTTCCAAGACCTATTGGATTTGTTCACAACCATGGCGGAGCACTCTCTTAGCGAAACTCCCAACAAATTGCCTGTACTCAAAAAGGCAGGCGTTGTGGATAGCGGTGGAGCAGGTATTGTTTGTTTCTTCGATGGCATGGCTAAGTACCTCAACGGTCAACAGGTCAATGTTCTCGAGGAGCACGACAATCAAACAGTGGTGGACTTTTCTTCCATCAACAAGGACACTCCACTTGACTACGGCTATTGCACCGAAGGATTGATTCAGCTAAAAATTGATGTTTCCGATTTCCAAATCGAGGAGTTCCGTCAAGAACTTTCCCATTTGGGCACATCGGTGGTTTGCACCTTGGAGGTGGACAAAGTCAAAATGCATGTCCACACCAAAAAGTTAGACAAAGTTTTCCGTTTTTGCCAAAAGTTTGGCGAGTTTTTGACCATCAAGATTGAAAATATGAGTGTTCAAAAACTGCAAAACAAGGCGGAGGAAACTCGCAAGTTCTTGGTTAGCGAACAAATGGGTAGCAATTTTAACATCGTTGCTGTTGCTTCCAACCCCTACCTGCAAAAAGAGTTTGTCAACATGGGTGCAGACGTTGTTATCATGAGCGAAATTACCCCCGCCTCACAAGACTACATCGATGCTTTTTCGCACACAAACGCCAAGGAAATTTTGGTGTTCCCCAATGGATCAAATGCTATTTTGACAGCCATTCAAGCGGGCGGTTTGGTGCGTGACAAAAAAATCACCGTTCTCAACAGCCGTTCCATGGCCGAGTGTATGTTGGCTTTGCCCGTAATCGACTTTGATGGCACAGTTGACGACGCATTTGATTCGGCAAATCAAGTAATCAACAATTGTTCCAAAGCTTTTGTTTACCATGCCGTAAAGGAAATCACTTTCGGCAAAGACCAAGTTCGCAAAAACGACTTCTTCTCCATGGCAAACAGCAAGCAAATCATCACCATCCAAGAAACTTTGGACAAAGCCGTTTTGGAAACGGTAAAAATTGTACTCAACCAAAGGGAAGCAAGTCTAATCACCATTTTCTATGGCGATGGTATGGCAGAGGAGTACATCGACTATCTGTCCGAAAAAATCACATCGCTTGGCTTGGATGTGGAAATCAACACCGTTTGCACAATGGAAAGTTTCTACAGTATTGTGCTAACGTTCGAGTAATACCAAAGGAGAAATATTATGCAAAAGATCACTAGCAGAAAAAAACTCACACTGTACGGATGTGCTGGTATGGGTGTAAACATGCTCAACATCATCATGGGTTCCTACCTTTGTAGCGCTTTGTTGGTAGGTGGCTTCGAAAGCAAAATCGAGTCCTGGACATATCTTGGCAAAGACCTTGTTGTTGCCGGTTTGTGGGCTGTGTTTGTATTTATTGCAAAGGCATTGGATGGTATCATCGACCTTCCATTTGCTACTCTTGCCGACAAAATGAAAACAAAATTGGGCCGTCGTAAGACTGCAATTTTGGTAGGTTTTATCCCAATGATTGTTGCTTACTTGTTGTTCCTTGTGCCAATCAACCCCTACGAGTCCATTGGCAACACCATTTGGTTTGGCCTTTTGCTTTGCATTTTCTATGCATTCTACACATTGACCATGCTCACTTACTACGCAACTTTTGCCGAAGTGTGCAAGGACGAAAGAGACATGATCTACCTATCCAATGTCAAGTCAATTTTGGACGTTGTGTACTTTAGCTTGGGCTTTGCGCTTTTGCCAGTATTCATCAGCATGGATATCAACATTCGTATTGTTGCGCTCATTTTCTTGCCACTTTCTTTGACTATGCTCATTCCAATGTTCATGCTCAAGGAAGGCCAACAGGAAGGTCAACAAGAAATTCGCACACTTACACTTGGTCGTGCACTCAAATGCTCCTTTAGCAACAAAAACTACATCTTCTGGTTGTTTACTATTTCTGTATCCACCATTGGTTTGCAATTGTTCCTTGGTGGTATCAACGAAGTGTTCTCTACAACAGGCCTAAACATGACCTTTGTTATGGCTTCCTCCTTCGCTCCGGTACCATTCACACTCATTTTGTATAACAAAGTAGTCAAAAAGTATGGTATCGCAACGGCATACAGATACTCTTTGATAATCTTCTCCCTCGGCATGATCATCATGTTCTTGTGTTGTATGTTCCACGCTCAAATGCAACCACTCCACTTGAACTTGATTGCTATTTTGGGCGGTATCTTTGTATCCTTCTCCCTCGGTTCATTCTTCTCCATCACATACACCGTACCAACAACTTTGGCCAATCGCGAGTTCGAAAAAACAGGCAATGGTGTGTCCGGCATGTACTTTGCCGTTCAAGGTTTGTTCGAAGGTATCGCAGCAGGTATCGCAACAGGCCTAATCTTGGTAACACTCAAAAAGTACGATGTAATTCAGTTGTTGCCAATCATCGCTTGTGTTGCTTGCGGTATCACATTTGTAATGACAATGTTCTTCCCCAAGGAACTTTCCACAATTGGTAAGGTGCAAGCAGATTGCCAACTTCAATCACCATCCGAGCCACAAACGGATTCTATCAACTAATCTAACAGGTAAATCGATGTTTTTTTACGAGTTTTTTCGCATCTTCGGTTTGTTGATGGGCTGGCCCATCCAATGGATATTTTTCAAGAAAAAAGTCTATTACGAAGACAAAAAGTACAAAAACTGGAAAAAGGGCGGAAAACTATTTATTTCCAATCACTACAACGTATTTGACTACGGCCTAAACTGCTTTATGGTCTTCCCACGAAAGCTTTTTGCTGTGACGTCAGAGTTACCATTCAAAAGCAAGTTGTTGCGATTTGGAATGAAGTTTTTCGGCACGATACAAGCCAATCGCATCACAGGCGACATGAGTTTTATCGACAAGTCTGCCGAAGTCATTCAAAAGGGCAAACTTGTGCAAATCTTCCCCGAAGGACGTAACACTCCCGATGGCCAAATGCACCCTTTCAAACCCAGTTATATCATGATTGCCTCCATGGCAAATTGTAAAATTGTCCCCATTATCAGCGATGGTAACTATGGACTTTTCAAGCGTGTAAGTGTTATTGTAGGTAACGAAATTGACCTAGGCGAACTGTTGGGCAAGGATCCAGCCGAGTTTACCAAGGAAGATATCCAACTTGCAAACGACTTGATTTATCAAAAGTCGCTACAATTGCGTCAAACGCTGGAACAACTAAAACAAAGGAAAGGCAAAAAATAATGCAACATCTATTACTTAACTTTTTTACACATCCTGCATTTTTGTGGACAGTAGCGGGGCTACTTATTTCTGGTGTAGCGTTTTGGATTGTATCCTACCTTGTTGCATCACACTTGGTGTATGTAAAAACACTCAAGCGCAACTCCAAAGACCAATGGGGCCGAGACTACCCATCCGATTTGAACGAGCGTTCCGTTGCAATGTACCAAGCAGGTATCGCTTGGGCGGAACTCAACAAGCAACACAAAATTGATGTTCACATCGTAAACGAAGGCCTCAACTTGTACGGAGAGTACTACGACTTTGGCTACGACAGATGTGTGTTCATTTTGTCCGGCCGAACCGAGGCACTCAAGTATGGCTACTACTTTGCTATCCCCTACGCTAAACTTGGTTTTAACGTACTAGTTGTCGATCCACGTGGCCATGGTCTTTCCGATGGCGACTACAATACCATTGGCTTTGAGGAAAGCAAAGACCAAGTTGCTTGGATACGTCACCTTCAACAAAAGTTTGGTGTCAAAAGCGTGGTTTTGCATGGCATTTGCATTGGTTCAGCAGGTGGCTCGTACGCCCTCACTTCTGGAAACTGCCCACCAATTGTCAAGGGATTTGTTGCCGAAGGTATGTATGCAACATTTTACGAATCAATGAAAAACCACCTCATAGAAAGGAAAAAACCCGTATTTATCATGATTGATTTGATTGATGCTCAAATGAAAAAGCACACAGGTCACACAATGAAATATGGGCCAATCAATGTGATCGACAAACTTGATGTGCCATTCATGATGTTGCACAGCAAAAAGGATCAATATTCCAAGGCCGATCTTGCGCGAAAACTCTTTGACAAAGCCGGTTCAAAGCAAAAAGAAATTGTTTGGTTTCCCGAAGGCGATCACTCCATGTTGCGCATAACCGACACTCAAAGATATGACGAAAGTATCGAAAATTTTGTTAATAAAATATACAATGAATAAGGAGCTAAACTGTGAAGAATTGCAATTACTGTGGTAGCAAGCTTGATGATTCTGCAACGTTTTGTTCAACTTGTGGCAAATTAGTAAACGACTCTCAAGACAACCTTACCAAACAATCCACAACAGAGTATGTCAATCCCATCACCGAAGACAAAAAGTCCTCTTTGGGCCGAAAACTTTTGATAGATTCTATCATTGGACTTGTACTAAGCATTGTTGCGCTTATCATTCATGTGAGTTTTTGTCCGATGTTTTTGATGATGGATATGTTCGGAGATGCGTTCGGCATTATGCTTGTGTCAATACCTGTAAACATTGTAGGCACTTGTTTTAGCGGTAGTGCACGTGCCAAACTCAAAAAGTACAAGTCAATGTATGGACAAACAAGTGGACCTGCAAGCGTAGGCAAGGGACTGTCCATTCCAGCCAATATCATAAATATATTCCTGTTGGCTTTCCAAACATTTATGTTTGTTTTTACATGCGTAATGTTGAATATCTAGTACCAATTTTATAACATGTCAATCTTCAGCTCAGGGCAAAGCTGTAAAAAATTTGTCCAACTTTACATAGGAGGTAAAAAATATGTATTGTAAGTATTGTGGAACTCAAATTTCAAACGACTCAAAATTTTGCCACAACTGCGGAAGTAATGTTGAACCTCAAGGTGATGTTGCGCTTCAACCAGTTGTAGAGCAACCTGTGGTAGCTGAACCAATCGAACCTGTCAAACCAAAAGTTAGCATTTCCAAAAGTATCAAATCTTTGGTGTTCGGTGCAATCGGTATGGAGTTTGCCATCATGGCAATGATATTCATTATTGAATTTATTGCAGTATTTTCAATTAGTGTTGGAACAGAGGACAACGGAGCAATCATTGCACTTGTGATTGTATTTTTGCCAATTTCCATCATTGGCCTATGCTTTGCTAATGCAGCAAAGAGCAATTCGGACGAGTACTGTGCATTGTCTGGTAGTCCAAATGGTTTTTCAAAAACCGGCCGTATTTTGGGCATCACAGCCAGAGTGCTTAGCATCATTAGTATTGCAATTTACGCGTTGTTTGGTACCATTGCTATGTTCCAATAACAGTTTGAGTGCAGTAAAAATAGTCCCAAAGCTAAAAAATAATAGGAGGAACTTCTAATGAATTGTAAGTATTGTGGAAAAGACCTATTAGACGGTTCAAAGTTTTGCCCAACATGTGGCAAAATGGTTATTGACGAACAAAACATAACAACCGAGTATGTTGCTGACGAAGTAGTTGATCCAACTGTAGCAGCATCAAAAAACTATCTTGCGGGCCAAATTCTTTCCAAGGCTATCACAAGTTTGGTGCTTTCGGCTGTATCTATCACGTTTTCAATGTTTATGTTCGTGATTGGGGGTGTGATGGAATCTGTAGGCGTAATTGTAATTGGAACGTTTATCGGATTGGCGCTAAATATTTTTGGATTGGGCGTCAAAAACAAAGCAAAGGCAAATGCTCGCGTATTTGCATCTAAATACGGCGAAACAACTGGTAAAGCTAAAATTGGAAAAATTTTGTGTATTCCTGCAACAATTTTGAACATAATCCTACTTGTTTACCACGCTATGATGTTTTTACCACTCCTCGCAGCGATAACTCAATAATGTATCTAAAGTGGCAGTTTGCAAATGTGTAGATAGTCAACAAACACTCTGCATAAAATTGCAAAGCTGTAAAAACTTGTCCAACCATACACAGGAGGCAAAAAATATGAATTGTAAGTATTGTGGAAAAGACCTATTAGACGGTTCAAAATTTTGCCCAACATGTGGCAAGAATGTATCTGACACAACGGACGACTTGGTAGACGAAACTCTCATCGAGGTGGGTGCTCCGGTAGATGATGAACAAAAAAACAGCCTCAGTAACAAGATTTTGTCAAGCGCTATTGTAAGTTTGGCTCTTTGCATTTTGGCTGCCATATCTATTTCTATCATTCCATTTGTTTTGGCTGCAACGAAAGATCTTGTATCTATTACAGCCGGATCATTCGTAGCATTGGTTATCAACATTGTGGCATTGTGTATCAAAGGCTCCGCAAAGAGAAAAGTTCGCCAATTTTCCGCATTGTACGGCGACTTGACAGCCAAGGCTAGAGTGGGAAAAATATTGTGTATTCCTTCCACAATCCTAAACATTGTTTTGCTTGTTTACGATGTAATCTTTTTCCTTGCAGGTTTGGCTGCAAATCAATAGTAAATGAGTATCTAAATCAACAGCAAATTGCTAAAAAGCAAACTATGCAAATAGTCTAAATAATTGCTAAACTAGCAAACGAGTATTAAAAAATACGAACGTCGAGTTTATTCAACGTTCGTATTTTTTTTACTAAAAACAAACCGCAACCGAAACTCCCAAGGGAGCCCTCTCGGTTGACGCAAGCGCCGAACTAAGGGTTCTCATCCCTCGGCAAACAAAAAACCCACACTTTTTCAAGTGCAGGTTTAGTTTGGCGGAAGTGGAGGGATTCGTAAGGAGCAAAGCGACGGAATAGGGATTTGTCTGCAAATCCCGTCACGGATTGTTAATGATTCCCGCTACAACACACTCAAGATTGCGCACCTCAAAAGAGAAAAAGAAAAGTAGCTCACGTCTGTGAACTACTTTCTTTTGCGACTAAATGGTGTCGCACATTTGCCTAAACGGGATACAACCGAAACTCCCAAGGGAGCCCTCTCGGTTGACGCAAGCGCCGAACCCAAGGGTTCTCATCCCTCGGCAAACAAAAAACCCACACTTTTTCAAGTGCAGGTTTAGTTTGGCGGAAGTGGAGGGATTCGAACCCCCGGGGGCTTTCACCCAAACGGTTTTCAAGACCGCCTCGTTATGACCGCTTCGATACACTTCCATATAAAATATTCAATTTTTAGCTATCGGTAGTGCAATCGAGTCAACTCTCAACAACCGCGGTCGACGTTCGCTTCGCTCGGTTGAGGAGCCGCTTCGATACACTTCCATAAATTGCTTACTAATTATATCAACAATAGGACAAACTGTCAAACTGTTTTACAGTATTTCCAAATAATATTTCAATGGTGCTAGTGGGGACTTGCAAGTAGTGCAGCGACGGAATAGGGATTAAAACCCACTCATATAAGGTAATTTGTGACTACAATCCCGTCACACACATGTAGTCACCTACATCGGATTTTGAGTCCGCCTGTCTGCCCTCAGCCGAGCGAAGCGAACGCCACGTAGCGTAGCGGAGTATTCCACCACAGTGGTGTAAAGCAGTGAATTAAAACAATAAAAAAAGTCGCATCCTATTGGATACGACTCTTTGGTGCTGGTGGTGGGACTTGAACCCACATGTAGTCACCTACATCGGATTTTGAGTCCGACGCGTCTGCCATTCCACCACACCAGCACGATTTAGCTTACATAATATACCACAGTTGTCGGAAAAAATCAACAGTTTTACATCACTTTTTTTAAAGATTGTTCCAAAATCTAAACTTTTTTTAAAGATTGTTTACAAAACAAAATCTTTTTCAAACATTGTCGTCAAATCCTGACTTTTTCGCAAATACCCCCACAAAATCTAAGCTTTTTCCATTGTCCCATCGCCAAACCGCAAACTTTGCGCGCATTGACACCTTGCAATCTTGCAACAAATCCCAACTCCTCTTTGCGGATGCTTTTCGGCCCCTCACAGCCAACCATAGCCGACGATGCGCCCGCGCACCCAAATACCAATCTTGCCAAACAAAAAAGCTCTCACGCGCTGTGAGAGCTTTTGTTTTGATGTTTTGTTGTTGTGCGCAACTTCGATACCGCAATAGCCGTGCAAACGTTACTCGTCAGTTCCGCCATCGGCGCTATCATCATCCCCATCGCCATCGCTGGACGATTCCTCGCTCAACACAACTGGCGGTGGCAAAGTTGCCTCTACCACCTCAGTCGTGGGTGATGTTTCTTGTGGTGTGGATGGAACACTTTGTTCCAACCCCATGCCAACAATGTAGCGTTCAATCAAGTATTGCAAGTACTCTTCCGTCATCAAGCCCTTGCCCAAGGATACGCCAATGTATTGCGCTGGGAAGCAACAATATACGTCGTAACTCATGTAGTCGGCAAAGTCTTCGTAACTCATCAAGCCGTAGATTGCAATGTCGTTTGCCATTGCTTGCTCGTCGTAGGCAAGTGTTGCTTGGTCGTAATCGAAGAAGTTAAACATACCTGCAATACCACCAGGCATACTCAACAATCCGTCAACAATCAAGTTCAAGTGGTAAACTGTTGTTGGACTGTAGCAACCTGTGTACTCTTCCACAACGTACGCTTCCACTAGCTTTGTCGTGCCCGCATTTGGAGTGCCATCAGGTAGTGCTGTTGCAAACTCGTGACCGATGTAATCACGCATGTTGAACTCGTCAATGTAAACGTACTTGTTCAACGTCCTATCGAAGAAGCCGTGTTCGTAGATGATTCGGCTAGTAGTGCCGTTATCAAATACAAGGTAAACAACTCTCCAAACTTGCCATCCATCGTAGTCGATAAACAATACCTTGCTTGCCTCGTACTGACCAGTTTCGTGGTTGAATACCAACAAATAGTCGTCAGTAGTCAAGTCTTCAACTTTCTTGATGGAGCCATCCGCCATAGTGATTAGTGTACCCGCCGCAAGACAGCCACTAGATGTAGCATTGATGGTTACTTCTTGCGCTGGCATTGTAAATGGACTTGTATAAGTTGTACCATCTGCACCTTTGATAGTGGTGCTTCTATCATTACTTTGACTATAAGTTACTGAAACTGTTACTTGAGTTCCATATAGAACTGAATACTTGCCGCTACCATTATCAACGACACCAGATCCACTGATAGTTACTGTTGCATTTGAAGATGTAACAACAATTGAGTAACTATTAACTGTCCATTGAACATACAATGTGCTTGGTGTGTCATTAGTGATGGTTGTGTATGTGGTACCACCAGATGTAGCACTAGCAAATTTTCCACTATAACCTGTAAGAGTTGCTTTTGCAACAGTATCATCAATGGCTACAGTTGTTCCATAAACATGTGTGTAAGTGCCTGGTTTTACAGTTCCACCATTACCATCAAATGTGATTGTCCTTGTGTACATAGCGTACAATGCATGGTCATCTGGTGTCGTTACAGTTGATGGTTTAGCTGTAGTAAATTCGCTATCCATATACCAACCAGCAAATGAGTATCCGTTTGGTGCTGGAGGATCTGCAAGACTACCATATGATTGTCCGTATGTAACTTGAATATCAACTGTTGTGTTGGATTCTCCAAGATAATAGAGTGTTACATTGTAAGTGTTTGCAATCCAAACTGCGTACAATGTTACTGTTGTATCGGTTGTTGCAAGATTACTGATGTTTTCGCCATCAGTATACTTAACAGTTCCATTAGCGGTTGTCGACCAACCTGCAAATGTGTAACCAATGCGACTGAATACGTTTGTTGACAATGGTTGACCGATATCGTAAGTGAACTCTTGGTCACTCATTGCGCCATCGCCACCATTTGCGTTGAATGCAACAGTGTACTCAATTGCAGACCACTCTGCAGTGATGGTTACTATTGCGCCATTTTGAGTTGTAAGGTTGGATACACTTGCTCCAGGAGCATATTCGGAGTCATTTACAAGCCACTTGAGTGTGTAACCTGTTCGCAATGATGTTCCAAGTGTGAACGATGTATCGTAGGTTGCGCTGACATTATCAAGAGTAGTGCCACCCTTTGTGTCGTAAACAACTGTGTAGGTTATTGGAGTTTTTGTGGCTTGTACTGTTACATTTGTGCCAATTTCTACATCAGTTGGAGCGGTGGTGGAGCCGTTTTCGTCCGTCCATGTGATGATGTAACCAGTTGCGGAGTAGTTGTAGGTGTATGCCGATCCGAAGCTTGTCTTGATTGGTGCCGTATCGGTGCCACCAAGTACATTTCCATTTTCGTCAACATAGGTTACATCGACATAATCAGCCAACTCTTTCCAATGCGCCCAAAGAGTTTGACTTGTCGTCAAATTGTAAACATCACTACCATCGATTTGCTCGCCAGATACTTCGTCCGTAAACCAACCAACAAATTCGTAACCATCAGGTGCAGTTATTGTAGGTAAGATGGTGTTGTATGTCGAGCCGTAAGTTATTTGTTTGGATTCTTCAATAGGCGATTCGCCATAGTTGTGGTTGAATGTTACAGTAAATTGTTTTGCAGTCCAGTGAGCATACAATGTTTGTGCTGATGTGATAGTGACAGTAGTAGTATCGGTAACTTCTGTTCCGCCACTTGCAGATGTCCACCAACCAGCAAAGTCGTAACCTGTGCGTTCAGGTGTTGGTAGGATGTTGTATGGTTGGTCATAAGTTACTGTTCTGTTTGTTTCGCCAACAGTACCACCATTTGCATTAAATGATACGTTGTAGGTATTAGCAACCCACTTAGCATAGATTGTGACATCTCCGTAGTACTTTTGATTGTAATCAATTGGTAGTGTGCAATCTGTATTCAAGTACCATCCATCAAACTTGTAACCAGTTCGAGTTGGTAGTTTGGATGTATCACTTGCTGTGATTGCAGTAGCAAAGGCTTTTGTAATGCTTTCATTTGTCGCGCCATCATAGTTCATGTTGTAAGTAAGAGTGTAATTGCCACTTTCGTACCAAGCATTACCAGTAGAGTAGTAAGTACCTGCTGTAAATGTTGATGTTGCAGGTGTACCAATTGCATCGCTTACAATTGGACCGATAGATGGTATGGACCAATCAATGCACATTGTGTCATCTTGTGATTCGCTGAGTACTGCAGTTCCGGCATCTGTACTACTTGCATATTTTTTAGAAGACCACAATGCCGAGTCAATGCGTCTCATCAATGCTGATGGATTATTGATCGTCAATTTGGCATCTTGATTTGTTGTTGTTATCAATCCACCAATGCTACCATTGACTATAACTTCTCCATCAACCTGCAAGTAAGCAGCATCATTGCTTCCTATTATTTTCCAATCGAATAATTCAGAATAAGATGTTGCATCTACGGAGTCTAAATAACTCAAGAAAGCAACTTTAGAGTTTGCTCCAATTTCTAACAGACCGCCCTGATCAACGATAATCTTTGTTCCTGCAAAGAATTTGTAAGAAAGATCTTCAAACTTCAGGTGGCCGCCATTGCGAATATAAATTTCACTATGCGCCATTGGTAGCGCTGTAGTTGTTGAGGCTTTGAAATGTCTTGTGATAGTAATTACAAGGCTAACGCTAATTGACAATGTAACTGGATTATCACTGACAGTTCCGCAAATCTCGATTACGTCAGTTTGAGTATTATCTTGACAGTGTGTCGTTGGATTTGTTATTGGGTTACCACTTGCATCTTTTGCGGATTTAATAATGTAACCGTCAGTTACTTCATACATTCCGCCTGGGCCTACAAATATGATTTCACTTGTAATGTGAGTATTAAAATATACGGAGTATTTTGTTTTGTAGTAAACCCCTGGATGAATAGTGGTTTTGCAGGAGATATTATGTGCACTGTATTGGTTTACAGGGAATTGGGTCTTAGCCATCTTGTAAATTGAAACGGCATTTGTTCCGCCAGGGAAGTCGTAAATCATAAAGACATCGAACACTGTACCACTCAACAAATTGAGTTCACCAGTGCCCATAATGAAGCCGTATGCATTGATTACAGTAGCTGTGCCTCGGTTATTGGACACATTGATTGTGCCATTGTTCACAATTACACTATGTTGACCAACATAACCTTGGTGGGAACCTTTAGTACTATCAGCACTAATACCTTGTCCATAGGAGTAAATATGTCCACCAACATTAATGATGCCGTTGTTCATCAAGGTTATACCCTCGGCAATTTGTAAGACGGAGTAAACGTAGGAATTTGCAGGCTTTGAGTCGTCTGTTTTAATTGCGTAACCACTTGTGTCACCACTTGCGTATGGCAACAGTAGTGTGGAGCTTAGGGTGTAGTTGAAGTCTTTTGCGTAATTCTTGAACGCATCAAGTGATGTATCCAAGGTAAGCTTTGTAAATGCTGTTGTTACATAAGTTGATGCATTCGTGCTATTGCCAATCAATGTAATATTTGCATTTTGTGCAAGGGCATCCTCTATTGTATAGTACGAGCCGCCAACTTGAGCTGTCTTGTACTTAACAAAACAGTAGTTTTCATCAGCATCAAGTGTGTAGTTCGTTGCGTTAAGCACTACAGTAGCTTTGTATGTACCACCAAACACATTTCCTGTTTTTGTAGGATATGTGTTGACACCATCAGTAATCTCAACAATAGAATAGTTTGTGCCGAAGGTAAGCGTATCACCATCAATGAGGCCATCGAATGTTACTTTCGATGTATCAGCATTAGTAAACAAGTTGTCAAATGTGCGATAGCTTGCGTTGTAATCGACATTGATTACTGAACTTGCAGACAATGTGATTGTCTTTTTGCTAATTGCTTTGTTCTTTAAGATTTCTTGTCCAGATACATAGTTTTGTTGGAATTCTTCTGGCAATATTGCTGTAAATACAGCGTATCTAGTGCCAGCGTTTGCATTTTCGACATAAACGCCATCAATCAAGTCGCAATATTTGCCGACAACAGTCCAACTTGTGATAGTATCGCCATTTGCAAAGTTGCCTAGTGCACCGTTGCCAGTTACTTTAACATCGGCTGTACCATCGTAGTTTTTGGAAGTCATACCAACGCCAGAAAGTGTCAAAACGCGTTTCTCCACCACAAAACTCATTTTGCTTTCAGCGCTATCAAAGTTGTTGCCATCGCCTGCGGATACCGCTTTTGCCCAGTAAGTGCCAGCATTTGTGATGTTAGCAAAGTCAATTGGGTTTGTACAAGCTTTGTCTGTGTAGTAAGAGATTGGCAAACTGTTGCCAAACACGGTATCAGTTGCACTGTGTGCGACAGGTGTACCACCATAGGTCCAACCAACAAGTGTAGTGTCGTCAATTTTGCAGTCAGCATCCCAAACAACTTCGTTTGGTGCCTTGTTGATGGTAAATGTGGTTGTTGAGCTTGCGGCAAGGTAGTTGTCGCTTTCGGGGATTTCCACCTTGATGTAGTAAGTGCCAGCGTCAGTAGGCACAGTAGCGGTAAATTCGCCATCTTGTGCAGTACTATAGGTGTAAACAGCATTGTCCATGTATGTTGCTTGTAGGACAGGTGTGTTTGCTGGTTGGCCAAATGTCCAGTTGTCAACCACAAATCTGTCGATTGCGTTCGTTGCCTTTGCAATGGTGAAGTCCGCTGTTTTTGCGGTTGCGGCAAGGTAGTTGTCGCTCTCGGGGATTTCCGCCTTGATTTTGTAGTTGCCTGCATTGGTTGGAATGGTGGATGTGTAAGTTACTCCGCCATCGGCACTGTAGGTGTAAACGGCGCCAGTAGTAAACGTTGCTTCGAGTACAGGTGTGCTTGCAGTTTGGCCAAATGTCCAGCCGGCAATGCTAAGATTTGTTATTGTGTTTTGCGCTTTTGCGATTGTAAATGTAAACGTTAGTGTTTCGGTTGTGTTGTCCGCCCAAACATAGTTTGTTTTGTCCTTGAGCTCTACAGTAACCGTTTGAGAGCCCGCATTGGTGCGTTTGTTGTTTGCAACTGTGTAGTCGGCATTTGGAGCGATGGTGTAGGTTTGCTCGCCACCATTGTAGGTAAACACAGTTGTATCTGCCGTTGGCTTTGTTACAGGCTTTGGTTTGATTACAAAACCTTTTGTTGGGTTGTCTAGGTTGTAGTTGCCCGCTTTTTCGCCTGTAAGCGTTGCAGTAGCGGTGTGGTTTGTGCCTGCATCTGTTTGCGCACCGGTAATTGTGATGTTGACTGTGTCGCCATCAACAACGCCTGTTAGGGATGCAGTTGGCAATTTGGGCGTTCCATCGTATGTGAAGGTCGTTTCGCCCCAAGTAATGGAGACTTGTTTTCTAGCGATGGTAAATGTAAATGTAAGCGCATCAGTTGTGCCGTCCGCCCAAACGTAGTTTGTTGTGTCCTTGAGCTCTACAGTAACCGCTTGAGAGCCGGCATTTGTGCGTTTGTTGTTTGAGATTGTATAGTCGGCATTTGGAGCGATTGTGTAGGTTTGCTCGCCACCATTGTAGGTAAACGCAGTTGTATCCGCTGTGGGCTTTGTTACAGGCTTTGGATTGATAGTAAATTGCTTTGTCGCATTAGTTGCGGTGTAGTTGTTGTTAGAAAGCGTTGCAGTAGCGGTGTAAGTGCCTGCATTTCTACTTTCTCTATCGGCAGTAACGGAAAGTGTGCAAACGTCTCCAGCGAAAAGTTGACCATCTGCGATTTCTGCAGGTGGAATTTGTACATCGCCAGTGTATGTTAAGTCGGTTTCGCCCCAAGTGAGGTCAATTTTCTTTGGTGTGATATTGTATTTAAAGCCAATGCGAGGATTGTTCTCGTCGCCTGTTTCGTTTACCCAGTTATCCCCAAGATTATCGCAAGTGAGGAAGTAGTTGGGGCCGACAGACGCCCAAACGGTGTAGTTGCCAGCATTTTTGGGTGCATCAGTAAATACGGCATCATCATCCGTTATGCTCCAAGTGTATTCGAGAACTGCGTCGTAGCCGTTTGTGTAACTTGTTACCGATGGGGATTGTGCTTTGCTATTGTATTCTGTTTGGTTGTTTTCCCATTGTGTCCAACTATCAATTTTGATTTCGCGTCTCAAAATTGTGTAGTGAACAACAGGGTTAATGATTTGATAGTTAGGGTCAGGACTAAATCCGTAAGTGGTGTAGTAGTGGTTTGCACTTTCGTCCCAAACTTGGCCTTCGTCCAAAAGCTCGTTCAATGCATTTGCGTTTGTAAACAAGTATTCGCTAGCCGGGAAGCTAACATTGATGTTGCCATCAAGAGTTTCAAATGTGGACGAGATGGAGATTTCATATCCAACACCGCCGTAAGTAACGTAGAAGCTGTTAGTGTTGCCGTTGATGGCGAAATCAGATCCCGTACTTGAAGCTTCGGCAGTATCCGCAAGAGGCATGGTGTTACCAAGGCTAAATCTAGCCATGACTTGTTGCTCGGTTGATTCGTCATAAGAGTGGTCAATTTTTGCCATTGTGGCATCGCGAGGCAAAATGGCATAGGTTACTTGTGCTGCATAGTTGATGCTCTCGTCAAGCGCATCGCTAAGTGTGTTCAATTGCGCAATTGCTTGGTTAGCAGCGTATTTGTGATCAGTATTGCCAGCAGACTTTTGTTCATCTAATTGTGCAGTGATACGACATTGGTAAACGCCTGCATTGGTGGGGACATCGTCTACCCAACCATCTTGCTTGGTAGCAATTGAAAATGGTGTAAAGCCCTTTACGCCAACGGAAACACTATCGTCAACTGTTTTAACAGTAACCTTTTGCTTGATGCTGTTGATTTGTTGTTCTGTTAAACCTTGGGCATTGGTAAGCTCAACATTAAAGTCTGTGCAAATTCCCCCAGACAGCAAAAGCTCAACCAGGACATTTTCGCCTTGGTTGTTGCCATTGTTACCATTTTTCCATGTAAGGTAAACTTCTATTTTATTTTCTTTGTACACAATTGCGTTAATTTCGCAATAGTTGTTAGAGTTGCCCTTTTGAGCATAGGGCATTGCTATCAGGCGGTATTCGTATTTGAACTTGATTTCGTCAAATACATTCTCAATTCCCCAATCTAAGTTAAGTGCGCCATCAGCAAGGAACAAATCATCTGGATATTTCTCCGATCCCTTGATATCTCCCTCGGATGGAACAAAAACAGTTGGAGTATGTTCATTGCCATCGTAAACATAGGTAAAGATGCTTTCTGGTGCGCCACGACCAATTGGGTAGTTTTGCTTTTTGGTAGTGATGTTACCATCTGAGTCTGTAGCGATGTTACCGTTTATGTCTTTAGCAGGAGTAAAGTAGATGTAGCGGTTCAAGATGCTATCTTCGGTGTCGGGGTCATTTGCTGTAAAATCGATATTTCCCACAATTGCTTGGTAGTGGATGTTCCAAGTGGAAAGTCCTACGCTTGTGGTTGCCAAAACCAACAGTAGAAGCACGATTACGATGTATTTAGTTTTTGATGTCATAACCGATACCTCCTTGTTAGATTTGGCTGACATTTGTTTATTTATCCGCGGCCAAATGCGGATGGGATATTATTGCATTTCGTATGGTGCGTAGTCGGTGATGCGTACGTCACTCATCAGCGATTTGCTTTTGCCTGTTTCGCCAAACACAACATCCATCAATGCGCGGTAGTGTTGTGCGGATTGTGGTGTAAGTGTGTAGTTGATGGTTAGATCTGCAACAATGTTCGATGCGATGTATTTGTATCCAGCTCCTTCAGCGGGGAAGTGCAACTGCAAAACGAACACGTAGGTGCTACTTGTTGCGGCTTCGGTTGCGTAGTCGGCCTTTTCGTCCGCCTTGAAGGATTTGATTGTTGCAGTTACGCCCGTGTCTGCCATCAACTCTGTTGTCACGGCAGTTGTGCTTGTACCAACATTTTCGCCACCAATGGTAACTGCCACTTCAAAGTTTTTAGCATCGAACAAGGTTGATTCCATTCGGTCGGCAAAGCAAAGTGCAAATGTAAAGTACAAGTCACCGCCCGCTTCGCTATCAAACAAAGCTTGGCATTGACCTAGCTCAATGTCGAACTTAACACCCAACGTTGTTTTATCGGTGACGATGTGTTCCGTTTTTCCATCTGGCAACTGGTTCTCAATCACAAATCCACCAACAGTAGTAGTGGCAGTGAATGGCGTGTTATGGTCATCCAAGCTGATGTACTTGGTGCTGTCCAACAATTGGTTGCCCACAAATGATCCGTTTGTGATAAAGCCAAACTCAGGGGTTACAATTGTCCAGCTTGCAAAGCCAACTGCAAAGATGAAAATTGGCGCAAGAATGTAAGCCATCAAAACAACACGGCTAATCTTTTTGTTGCCCAAAATGGCAGCTATAAAGTTGTTAGATTTTGATTTGTTCATGTCCAGATTTTCCTGTTCGAGTTTGTCTAAATTTTGCCGATTTTATACGCGCGTACACACGTATAAAAATAAAACTTTTTTCTACTATACATTACTTGAAATTATTTGTCAATACTTTTACAACAAAATAACAATTTTATTACCGATTTTTTTGCGAATTTTGCGTGCAGGAGGGTTTTGCGGATTGTTGAGCGTTTGGGTGTCTATTTCGCAAAATCAATGTAAAATACTCTCAAAATATCACACACGTACTGCGTTTTTTGCAAATTTGAGCAAAATTTTATTTGCAAACTGATTGCATTTTTCGTGAAAAATTCAAGTGATTTTTAGCTAATTTTTGACGTTAAAAACGCCAGGAAAATACCCCAAATTTTGCGCAAAAATCAGGCCTAAAATGCATCAAAATTTGGCCCAAATTTACCCCGAAATCATGCGCTTTTTTACACCCAAAAATCGCATTTTTTTACATCAAAATTGCACTAAAATTTATTCACAACTCGCATAGCGAAATATCCGTTTTGTACATGTGTTTTATGCTCGGTATTTTGTAAATTTTTCCCGCAAGTTCCTCGCGAATTTAGTAATAAATTTACCTAAGTTTTTTGCAAATTTATTGCTTAGAAATATTCAACAAAAATTCGTTTGCATATATTATATTATATCTTCTACTCGCGTAGGCGAGGCAACATACAAATTAGTGCAAGTGATGCACATTGCAAGTTTTAGTCAATCTTTTGTTTCTATTTTGTGTGTCAATTTTGTTTGTCGTCTAGGGGTGTGTTTACCTTGCATTTTTCCCGTTGTTTTGTGGGACAATTTTCAAACAATTTTATGCGCCCAGTTTGTGCCAAATTCCAATGTGCTTTTTTGAGTTTTGCCGAGATGGTTTTGTTGGTGGCTCACGTTGTTTTGCAAATATCAACAATTTGTGTCAAGTAGTGCCGTCATGTTGCAAATTTTTTCCGCTAAACTAAAAGTAATCTTTTGGTCGAAAAAAATGTCGCAAAATTTCAATTTTCTTAAATTTTGCTCAAAATCTTCAAAAAAAACGGCATTTTTTGCCACAAAAATGTTATTTTTCCAAAAAAACTATTGACACAAACGTAGTTTGGGTGTAAAATTGTTTGACAGTATAGACTTAAAAAAGCCACACTTATGCACTTTTTTCGGTGTGGGTGGCAGTTTGTCATACTTGCAAAAACTTTTGGAGTAAACCATGGCACTTGTCAACATCGGACAATACCTATCAACCTTGGCCATCATTTGGGGCGGATTTTTGTTGCTAACTCGTATCAAACGAGCTTTTACAACAAGCAAAATTCCACACCTATCTTTTGTGCTGGGATTTTTAGCTAAGGTAGTCAAGCTGTTGGCAATTGTTAGCACGGTTACGATGTTGACATGTTTCCTCGATGTTAAGGATGTGTTGTCCACCATCCGCGAGTCCATCAGTGCCGAACTTGAGACGTTCCTTCGTGAGATCATCGACGTTCTGTTCAACACTCGTTCCTTCTTTACTGTGTTCCAAATTGTTGTAGATGGTGTGGTTGTAGTTTCCGCAACATTCTGCAGTGTAGTGGTGTTCCTTGGCAACTTGGCTTACTTGTGTTTGGTTCTTATCAAGCGCGCAAGCCGTCCAACAAAACTTATTGCTGAGCAAGCACACTCAGTCCAAGCTTTTTCAACAAACGCATACAATTTCCAACGTAAATACTTCATTCGCGCATAGAGCAAGAGGATTTTTTCCGCTTGTGGTCTTTTGGCGTACTTTTTGTACGTTCGTTTGATCACACATGCCAATACGTACGGAGTAGTGCACATATTTGTGTACTGTCCTCCCTATTGACATCAACGGCGGTCAAAATCACTCTTTTTTTGTTGCGATTTGCACGTCCAACATTCGTATAGCAAATTTATAACTTAGTTATCCAGCTGTACTTGTTTGATTGCAAATTCGCACATGCGTGTATGAGGTATTTTTTTGTTACACATTTTGTCGAATTTTGGCACATTGCGTAACACCTCACAAGATTATCAAGGCAAATTGCCTGTTAATAAAAAAACAAAACACAAGGAGAAAAGTTATGATGACAAAAAAGACAATGACTATTTTGAGCGTATTCATGATAGTCGCACTCACAGCAGTCGGTTTTGCTGCATGGTTGATTGTTGGTACAATCGACGCTGAAACAACCGGCTCATTCGTTTCTAACGAACTCAAGGACAAGTACTTCAAGGTTGAAGTTGAGTTTGACACAACAGACTCCAAAGAGAATGGTAAAATTGTATTCGGTAGACCAGCTACTGCTTACAATAATTCTTCCGATGCATGGTTGTCTTACTCCAACAAGGATGCAGTAGAACACCTTACTTCAAGAGCTACTGTAAAGTTCATCCCTGATGATGGCTTCCTTAAAAACGACACAAAGCCAGAAGAAAATCGTGACATGAAATACTACTTGGAAGAAGTAATCGAAAACGAAGATGCTACTTCCAGTACAGTGCAACACCGCACAGTTCGTGTAGTTATTGACATTCTTGATGTAATCGGCGAAGGTGCAACACACAACTACAAGTGGTTTGACATGGCAGTTGAACTTGGTTACATCCAATACCCAACAGCATACGTTCTTGAAAGGGATGCAGGCGGCACAATTATAGCCGACCAAACTTATGCAACAGCATCTCATCCACTTAAATGGTACACAAACGAATCTGCTACAGTTGCAGAAGAAGAATTGGTTACACTTGATGAAAGTGCGAACGAATTCAAAAAATTCGAAAAAGGTGTTCTTGCTATTGACCTCGATGCAGATATGTTCTTTGTTAACTATGACGGAGATGGCAAAGCTAAAGAAGCTACAGTAGAAATTATGATCGATTTTGCTTGGGGCAAAATGATGAAGTTGATTGAAAGCGGAAAGGAAGTATTTGCTAACCCATACAAATACTTTAGCACAGTAAAACCCGAAGATGCTGTTGATGTTACTAAGTATCTCATTGAGTCAACAGGAATTCTTGGCGATACTAGACCATATCCACAAAAAGATGAAATTGCTGGCATTGAAGGTGTTGAAAACGATGATGCAGCAACAATCCGTTACAAAGACCTTGCACAAAAAATGCTCGATTATCTTCGTGACTATTTGAATTATGTACCAGCTGACGCGGAAGCTGACCCAGTAGTACAAGAATCGGGTGTTAGATTCAGCATTATTTTGCTCGAAGGCAAACCTGATGTTGCATAATAACATCTTTAGCTAACCCCCAAAAATCTCAAAAAGGAGAAAAAACTATGAGATCTACAAGACGTGGATTTGGTCGCAGAGCTTTGTCCTTTGGTTTGGCAATTTTCTGCGCAATCACACTTATGTCCGTCGGTTTCGCTGCATGGGTATTGTCCAACAATGCCAATCTCGAATCCGGTGGCGGAATCACAACTGAAACAATCACAGACAAATCCGTTAACATTGTTATCACCAATGCTGACAAAAACAAGGTGCTCTACGACTCCGTTGACGAAAATGGTGTAGGTACAGGTAAACAAAACCTTGTATTTGGTCACTTGCCAGTAGATAACCCAGATGCTAACAAGGGCTTTATCCAAACTGACGGCGAAGATGGCAAGGCAGATAACGAAGACTTGCAATTTGTTGTTAAGGGTACCGTTGATAACGTAGACAAAATCGGTCAATTGCACTTCCAAGTGCGCGTTCCCGATAGTCTTATTGCTGCAGCTGGTCTTAGCAAGGTTGCTGATACTTGGTCCTACGACCCTGCAAAGGCATTCATCAGATTGCCAAGCTTTGCAAGAGATAGCCAAGGTAACCAAATTCCTTACATCACAGGCACACTTACAGCTCCAGATGCTGACGGCAAAGTTAAGTACGAATTCCCAGCTAAAACAGACAACTGGACAGGACGAATGACAGAGGACGTTCTTTGGGAAGATCCATCTGCTTTGTTGACATCTGGTTCCGGTACTGCTGTTATCACAGACTTGGACGGCAATCAATACACAATCAAGTATGTTTCCGGCAGAACTGACAAGTTGGAATTCGAATTGACAGTTAACTTCTACTGGGGTGCAAGATACCTTGGTATGAATCCTAACTACTTCTACGACGTAAACGAAAGAGTAAAGGGTACACACGACCAACTTACAACTGATGTTCCAAACCCATACACCACAACCAACATGGATTTGGTTAACTACGACTTGTTGCTTGTTCAAGCCGTTATCAATGGCCTTAGCCTTGAAGACTACTTGACAGCTAACAACGTTGATGCAACTGAAATCTACAAAGATACAGGTATCGAGTTGAATGGTGCAACTTTGGAAGACTACATCAAGTCTAATCCAGATGGCATCAAGGCAAAACTTGGCATTTTGCAAGAAAACATTGCAACAGCAATTGCAAACTTGGGCAAGGACGACAACCACAAGAATGCTCCACTTTACGCATTCTGGATTTACGCAGACGTAAAATAGTTTGCGAGTTCTGCAACCTTAGGCAACTTATGCTAAGTAGGCAAAGTATTTAGCTAACTAAAAAAGCTAAAACTATGCTTGCATTAAGGTTGCAATGGCACACCAAAACTGTGCAAAACTTGTGTAATCACAAGATGGCGAGTGTGCCACGTTGGTACACTGCACACAAAAACACAACATACAAAACTATGCTTTTCTAAACTTGTATAATGATAGTTCACCCAAGGCAATACGCGGCCTTGGGTGGCTATGTGTTTTAGAAAGTGTTTAAATCGCGTATGTGCTAACATCTGTTAGCCCAAAAAATATCTAAAATCAAGGTTTTTAACATGTCTCAACAACAAATCATCGCATTGGTGGTCACAGCCATCGGTGTGGGAAGTTTCTTGGTGGTGTTTACCATTTTGTTTGCAAACTTCCGCAAGTTTTCCGTCAACGAAATCAAAAGTGGAAAACGCGACATCGAGCTGATTCAGGACTACTTCCATAACAAAAATCCCAAAGTTATCGCGCGCAGAAAGGCAAACAAGGTCGTTCGCGACGTGTTATTTGTGCTGTTTTTGTTGCTTGTGTTGTTTAGCATTTCCTTTACTTTGGTATCGCGTTTTACCGACAAATTACCTATTGGAACAAAAACTTTGATGGTTGTCGCAACCGACTCGATGAGCGAGAAACATTCCGACAACGACTACCTACAAAACTACGACAATCAATTTCAACAATACAGTATCATCGTTTTGGAAAAGGTGGATCCAAACGATTTGGAAAAGTACGATGTAATTGCTTACAAAACATCTACAGTAACACTAATTCACCGTATTGTTGGCATAGAAAAAACCACCACAAGCACACGCTATGTTACCTGTGGCGACAAGTATTCTCACGAAACCAAAACCGACCCCTACAAACCTTCACAAAAGGACGTTATTGGTCGCTATACCGGTGTGGAAATACCCTTCTTTGGCTCAATTGTTTTGTTTTTGCAAGCCCCCGCAGGACTCATCACAATGTTAGCGCTACTTGTTTGTATGTTGATGTTCGACACCAACAGCGGACAAATCAGCAAGGAACAACAAAAGCGCACCGATTTTCTTTTGACAATTCTCGATATCGACAACATGACGGACAAAACGAAACTAAGTGTCGATTTCGTTGAAAAAATATATCTCGACAAAGTTGCTTACTCTTTTAGTAGCGAAGGACTTGTTAGCAAGGATGTTGCAACGGAAGTGCTAATTAGCCATCACCGCTTGCCTCCACAAGATGCCATCACGCAAGTGGTGCAACCTGTCGAACCCTCAACGGACGTGACGGAAATTTCCTCCGACACTCCAGCCGATGTGCCAACAAACACATCGGTATCCCCAACCGACACAGACGAAAGCAATAGCTAAATTTGCGCTGTCCTTTGGGAGCAATATTTAATATGATATTTTTACAATCATATTGATATTGATTAACTATCTTATTGATATATTAAAATATATATAATACAAAAGTAACAATTCTACTTAACATAGGAGAAACATCATGTTAAAGGCAATTTATACTCGTAAAAACTACATCACAATCGCATTGGCTTGTATGTACTCATTTTTGATGGTTTTTGTTGGTCTTTGCTTGGACAATGGTTCCACAATGCTTAGCCCCAAGAACCCCATCAACATGTTGGGTGCAGCCATCGGTTTGCCCGCAGTAACACCAAACATCAATGGTATCATCACGCTGTTTTTGTGTGGCGTGTTCTTTGCAGTGTTTGTAGCCGCTGTTATCTACCAACATCGCGTAGCAGTTGTGGCAGGCAGAAAACCATTCTCTTTCAAGATGGTGATGGCTTACATTCTTACTGCATTTGTGTGCTTGGCACTTTCCGTTGGTGTTGGTATTTTGATCCAAAGCCCAATCACAGCGGAAAATTTGAGCATTTTGCTTAGATACTTGTTCAACACAGTGGTGCTTTCCGCATTGATTTACGCAGTTTTGTTTGTTGGTATTGGTTCTGTTGTGATGCTTGTTGTTAACTTTATTTTGATCGACAAGCCATTTAGAGGTACCGAACAAGATGAACCTGTCTTTGACGATGACGATATCCACGACGTTTCCGGCAGTTTTGACGTTGATGCAAACTCCAACACAACAGGTGCAGCAGGTGGCACAGGTGGTGCTGGTGGCGAAGGCGGCGGTGGCGGTGGTGGCCAAACAATGAATCTTGGCGACCGCGAAAAGGTATTCCCCGAGCTTTCAAGCATCGACAACAAGTACGATGGTTTTGATGCTATCCCAGTAGATAGCGATCCAGTATCTTTGGAAGAACTTGCAACTGGATTTAGAAATTTCCTTGCAAAAAACCATCAATTGTACTTCGATATTGATGTAATCCGCTTCTTTATCAGCGGTTTTGGCGCATCTCACTTCGAAATTTTGGAAGGTTTGTCTGGTACAGGTAAGTCCTCCTTGCCAAGATACTTTGCAAAGTATGTTAACGGTAACGTTTTGTTCATGCCAGTACAAGCAACATGGCGTGACAAGACAAGTATTTTGGGCTTTTTCAACGAATTCTCTCAAACCTATTCCGAAACAGAGTTTTTGACAAAGTTGTACGAATCTGCTTACAACACAGACGAAGTAAACATCTACGTTTTGGACGAAATGAACATCAGCCGTGTAGAATACTACTTTGCTGACCTTCTTTCCGTACTTGAGTACCCAGTTGAAGATTGGAAGCTTAAGATTATGAACGTTCCTCACACATTTGTTCCACCAATCAAGTTGGAAGATGGTTACGTTCGCATCCCAGAAAACAGCTACTTTGTTGGTACAGCCAACCGAGACGACAGTACATTTACCATCACAGACAAGGTTTACGACCGTGCCATCACTTTGGACTTCGAAGCGCGCAACACACCATTCAAAGTTGACCACGAAGTTTCCTCCATTCGTCTTTCTGGCTCCTATTTCCGTCAATTGTTCAATGATGCAATGGCAAACGGAACACACCTTACAGAGGAAGACAAGGCCAAGTTGGACAAGGTTATCAACTTTGTATTCGACAAGTTTGACCTTACAATCGGTAACCGTATCATGAACCAAATCTACAACATCGTTCCTGTGTTTGTAGCTTGTGGCGGTACAAAGGAAGATGCACTTGACTTTATGCTTTGCAAAAAGTTGTTTGCCAAGTTGGAAGGCCGTTTCGAAGAATACGTAAAAGTAGCTCTTAGTGAAACATTGAGCTTGATTCGCAATGTCTACGGCAAAGGCGTGCTCAAGCGTTGCGAAAGAGTTTTGGAAAAGATCGAAAGATCCTTGTAATTTGGTGTATTTTTGTACATCCATCAACATTGTTTCTTACTACACATCAGCACTTGTGCAACACAAAAATGACCTTGTTGCACAGTGTTGAAATAGTGGTGCAAAATATCAAAAACACACCACGTATAGCCAAAAAATTGAAAGTAACCGGAGTCTTTTTATGAGAAGTGTCGAAAAAGTTTCATTACAGGAATTTGTTTCCGATATGAAAGATTACTGCGTGAGTTATCCAACTGGTCTGGATTTTTATTCCAATCTGGACAAGTTGCCAATGAACTCATTGCAGTCCTTGTCATGCGAAAAAGACCGCGACTATCTCAAGCAAGTGGACCGCATTTTGCGCATTGTTATGTCCATCATTTCCCATCCACACATTTCCAACAAGCGCGAGGAAATTGTAACTCGTATCGAGCAAGCAAAACAACTTTCCGAAGAAGAGTTTAGACGTGTTTTGCAAAGTGGTAACATGTGGAAACGTCACGATGCCAAGATGGTGCCAGAAGACGTCTACTACTACCAACACGTAGACGAACTTGCCATCTACGAAAACCAATTTATTTGTTTGCTGATTGATTTGTTAGACAAAGACTTGGCAATGTATGGCGAGTTTTACATCGCTTTGTTGCCTAGCTATACCGAAGACCATCCCGAAATGATTTCCGGCGAGGAGTCGCAACTGGTTTTGCGTCAAATCGACAGATTGCGCAAACGCATCAGCTTCATCAAGAACACCCATTTCTACAAGGAAGTTAGCAAAGTTAAACGAATTTCTCGCAACATCCAACGTACAAACATTTTGCTCAAAGATAACTTGTACAAGCAAACTTTCCGTTTTTACAGACAGTTTATCAGCTACGAAAACGAAGGCGTAGTGTACGAGGACTTGCAAAACTTCTACTTTGTTTTGATTCTCAAGGATTTGTTCAAACGCGGATTTAAGTTTGATGGTTCTGCAACTGTTTTTGGCAAACCCGTTTGGAACTTTGTTGGCGAGCAGTTCAAGATCAAGTTAACATTTGACAAAAACAAATTCGGCTTCGACTTTGTAATTGCCGACCAATACAGCAACAGATTGGCTCGTCACTTGTTGCTTTTGTCACCAACAATCAGTTTTTCCGAGGTTCGTGATCCCGAAATCGACGTTTGGGATACTGTCGATGCACTTTCTTTGTGGAACTGTGTCGATATGGAAGATAATATCAAACGACCCATCGAAAAGCCTTTGAGCGAGGCGCAATTGGTAGCAAACTGGTTGGATAACAAACTTGCACACACCATTGCAAACGAGGATGTGTACAGCCATTACTGCCCCGTATGCAAAAACAAAAATATCGATATCAAGGATGGTTTGCATATCTGCATGAAGTGCAAATCTCACTACGTATTTACTCGCAATAAAAATAGCAACACAGTTTTGTGGTTTACAAAACTTCGGAGAGCAAAATGAGCGTAAACGAAAACAACAATCAAACAAAAACGCCCTCTATTGTCATAACGGAACTGCACAAGTCCTATGGCAAAAAGCAGGTGCTAAAAGGCCTCAACTTGGAAGTGTTCCCTGGCGAGTTGTTTGGCTTTATCGGTAAGAACGGTATTGGTAAATCTACCACAATCGACTGTGTTATTGGTAGCAAAAAGTTCAATTCCGGTACCATCTTGCTAAATGGTTACGACATCAAAAATGAGCCATTGCTTGCAAAATCGCAATTTGGCTACGTTGCAAGTGAGCCATCCTGCTACGACGTTATGACCGGCTACGAGTACTTGGAGTTTATTGCCAGCATCTACAACGTTTCCGAAGGTGATTTTGTCCGCAACATGCGTTACCTTTGCAATCGTTTGAAGCTAGACCAAAAGGAACTTGGCAACCGCATTGCTAACTACTCCCACGGTATGAAACAAAAACTTTGTTTGGTGGGTAGCTTGTTGTACAATCCATCCATTTGGATTTTGGACGAACCAACTGTTGGTTTGGATATCATGGCGGTGGAAGAACTAAAACGAATGATGCGCGAATATGCAAATCATGGCAAAACAGTTTTTGTAACATCACACAACATCGACTTGGTAAGCCGACTTTGCGACCGAGTTGCAATCATAAACGAAGGTCAAGTAGCGGTGCTATACGACCTCAACAAAGAACCAAACCGTCGCTTGCACCTATCTCGTGCATTTATGAAAATTTACGGAGAAGAAGAGTAACTCAATGATCAATCTACTGATAAAAGACTTTAGACTTATGTTCGGAAACAAACAGAGTGCGTCACAACGTATTATCTCTGGTGTTTTTTCCGTACTGTTTTTCGTGGCTTTTATCGTGATTGAAGTGTTTTTGTTCCGTACAATCCTAAAAACTATCAAAGACATCAAACATGCATCTACTGCATTTTTGACAGTATTTTTACTTATCACAACGATATTTATCACAATTGGTAACCTTTTCCAAGCAAAAAGATTATTTTTCGACGCAAAGGATATAGAGCAACTTTCCAATCGCCCCGTATCCAATACTCAAATCATTTTGTCTAAACTTTTGTACTTGTTTTTGATCCACTACGCAACAAGCTTGATGTTTGAGTATCCACTTTTTGTGGCGTATGGTCTATTGGCTAACAAAATGCCAATGTTCTACTACTTGTGTTTGTTCTACCCAGTTGCAACATTTTTCTTCTCGATGGGTGTTGCGTTGCTTCTTGTTTACCCACTTTGGTTGTTTACAAAGTTTATCAAACGCCATTTTTGGTTGGAAATGAGTGTTTCGTTGGTACTTATTTGTGGTCTTACCATTGCATACTCCTATGTCTTGGATATTTTCATCAAATTGGTTGCCAATAACGACCTTCTTTCCTTGTTCTCGCAAGAGTCCATCAATAGCTTTATCAAATTCCAAAACTATGCCTTCCCTGTAAACTTTTTGGTAGATATTTTCTTCAATAAGCATGCAACGGCATTGTTCCCATATCTTTGTATATCCATTGGCGTGTTCGGATTGGGACTTTCGGTGGCAATTTTTGCATTTGGTGATGTTCGTAACATTTCTTCGAACACAACAGTCAACCAAAAGGAACGCCCCTACAAGTCCACATCCGTAACTACTGCGCTAATCAAAAAGGAGTTTAGCTTGATCGGCAAAAACTCCGACTATATATTCAGCTACACAGGACTATTAATTGCTCAGCCACTTTTGTTGTACTTTGTTACAAAGTCCATGAACACAGTGCTTGGCAGTGGCACAATCCAATACTTTGCAAAGCTTGTTCCTGGTCTAATTGACTATGTTGATATTTTGCTGATGATGCTATTTACCGTTATCATCAACCAAGGTGCAAACAGTTACATCACCATGGAAGAGCGCACAATCAAAAACATGAAGACAATTCCTGTGCCATTTGGCAAGCAATTGTTCATCAAGGTAGCAATTCCATTTGGACTTTCCACAATTTCGCTGATTGTCAGTTGTTTGGTTTTGTGGTTGACAAAAACAGTAACATTGCAACTTGCATTGTTTGCATTGCTAATTTCGGTAGTGCTTTTGTTTGTATTCCAAATCATCTCCCTTTGGGAGGAGTTGTCCATTCGTCACGGCAAACCCAGGACATCGTCTATGTCCACATTGTTTGCATACCTTTTGCCCATTGTATATGCGGTTACCGCTATCATTTTGTCATACACAGGCCTTCCAACAGCAGTCACAATTTTGGGTGGTCTTGGTGTTATTGCAGTTATTGGTGCCATTCCCGTTATCATCGTATTTACGCGCGCCAATGATATGTTCTTAAGTTTGGAGGCAATCAACTAATGAAAAAGAAAAATTTATTGGTTCTTTTGATGATTCCATTCTTAATTTCCACCCTTACCATTGTTTCCGTTAACATGACGTACGACTTGGTAGACGTGGATATCTCCTATATCGAGTGGGAATACGAAGATATTGTTGCCTACCAAATAACAAACGAGCTTATTCCACTAAATGCAAAGGGCGTAAACCAACGTCATAACGAAGTAAGTTCCGGCAACAACCTTATTTGGACTGTTACCAATCAAGATGGAAGCCCCGACCCCTATGCAACAATCGTCAAGCAAGGGGATAGCTACTTCCTAAAAACATTGCTCGAAGGTGACGTAATAGTTACCTGTTCCAATCAAAAGGGCAATGTATCACGTAGCTTTAGCTGTATCGTATTCAAGGATGGCTACATCTCCATTCGTCCAGCAATTGCAAACAGTCGTGTAGGCAAGGTGGACGATACCATCTACTTTGGCGAGTACGACTTTACCCCAAGTGGCGAAAGAGGCAGTGCTTCCTTCGATATCGTGGTGGAGTGTCGTCCAGCAAGCGTAATTTCCAGTTTGTCTCAAGAGTCCATCACACTTTCTGATACGCTCACATTGGATATTGATTTTGCCGATGCAACGGAGTCTCAAGGCGCAGTTCGCGTGATGGGTACTGTAAATGTGGACGTTACCAACTGGAATCAACAAAATTCCCAAGCAAACATAACAGTTACATCATCCATTGATAGCTACAAACCAGGTATTTTCGATTTCCAAATTGTTCGAGATGGCTACAATGTTTACAACTATCAACAATTGTTGGACTGCACAAATCGTTCTGTCGAAGGCAAAATCGCCGTTTTGCAAGTATCTTTCGATAGCGAGCATAACTATGCCGACTACCTTGCTACAACAAGTCATCAAGTCAAGTATCACAATGTCAAGTGTATGGGCGACCTAGATGGTAATGGCAAAGCAGATTTTGCACTAGATAACGGCACAGTAGTGCCCATCAGAACAAAGTACAATCACTTGTACCTTGACCAATGGAACAAAACCAACCCCGACTCCAAAATTAGTTTGGATGTTTTAACGGGTTTGTACGTTCAAAAAGATTTCTACGGAAATGGCCACTCTATCAACTTCCACGATTTGACATACCCATCTAGAGGCGGTACCATTGTTGATGGCAATGTAACACCTCCCGAACTTGCTGATGAAGACTTGTTTAGAGGCCCTAAATCCTTCTACACAGTAGGCACACCAAGTGGCGAAGGTATCAACCTCATCACAATCTACGGCCAAGATAACTCCGGCATGTATGCGCGAGGTAACCTTGTTATCAACGATGTTTCCTTGCAAAACTGCGATAACGATGGTAAACCACTTAGCTTTTTGGATACTGTCGGCACAGTTTTGGATGTAGATACCGACTTGGATAACAACTTGGAGCCAGACAGAGACGTAAAAGTTATTGTACAAAACTGCCGACTTTCCAATGGCAAAAACATTGTACGTAGTTTTAGTAGCAATTTGCTTTTAGATAACTGCATGCTATCCAACGCTCACAACTTCCTGTTCTTTACAGGTTCCAACAAGTTTGTTCAAGCTGATGGCAACAAAACTCACTCATTTGTTTCCAAAGAGGGAAATGTTTCCTCAACGTTGTACGATTTCTTGAGCAAAAATGGCCCAGCAAATGCAATTTTGGACGACTATCTTGCTGCAAAGTACGGCGAAGGTCATGTATTCAAGGACTCCGTTCAAATGCAAAACTGCCTGTATGGTACAGGTGGCAAAATGAATCCTAACTCCATTCAAGCTGCACTTACAACCAACTTGGCAGGTCAATTCAAGGGCGAAGCAGAAATCAAGGATTGCATAATGAACACATCTGGCATTGCAGCAATTGCAATGGAAAGTTTGTTCAATGGCCCATACCTGTTCAATAACAGTATCCCTAACACAATTTCCGGCTTGTTCGAGTTTGCCGATAGCCTTGGCTTGTCTGCGTTCAATTGCTCTAACATTTCCGGCACATCCTACCCTGTAAAAGTAACGCTTAGTGGTTCCACCAAGTTCTACGACTACAAGGAGCTGGACAAAATTGACCTAAGCGGTTTGGTTCACGAGGATATTTCCGACTTCCTAAGTATGTTTGGAAGTTTGACGGGTAACAACAACTACAACGTCACAATTGACGAAATCTTCCCCATCAAGAACCTGCTAAACAGATACGCTACCCAAAATGGTTACAACGGCGAAAACAGCCAATACAAGGGCAAAGTGAATATTCCTGTTGTATTCTATGGGGGTGGCGCAAACTACTCCGAGTTGACAATTGACGAAGGTGCCGATTTGTTCAACGACAGTTACATTGGTCTGCGCGAAGGCACCGTGCAATCTGCACAAGTAAACCTTTTGGATAGATACATGTATCTGCCAAAGGTTTCCCCAATCGGTTTGGTACAACAATATGCCAAAATTGATTTGGACAAAAACACACTTATCAAAACAGTAACAATTGTTACCGGTTACGAGCCATTTGAGTTTGTGTTTGTAAAAGGCACAAGCTACTACGATAACTACCTGTCCAAGCAACCAACCAACTTGCTTGAACAACTCAAGAACAACGCAAAGTAGGAGGACTATGTTTATGCGTAAGACAATTCCACTAATAGCATTGCTAATTGCAATGTGCTTTATATTGACTGCCTGTGGATCCTTTATGGAATGGGGCAACGAGGAAGTAAAGCAAATTGAAAAGATTGACAAACACACCGATGCAAATGGTGTGGTTTACATGGATATCTATTTTGTTGGCGAGGATAATCCTCAAAGTATCCCATTGCCAAGCGGTGCCGATGGTACAAGTATCAGCTTTGATGCCAAGTACAATCAAGACGAACGCAAAACAGTTGTAACTGTGTCCTTTAGCGATGGTTCCCCAAACAAGGTGTTTGATATCAAAGACGGTCAATCCATCACAAGTGTGGTTATTTCCGAAGGGGAAATTGGTATTGGCGACGTTTTGTGTTTCTACTGCGGTAACGATTTGGTTGGCGAAATCCCAATGTCTCAAATCAGAGGTAAGGATGGTGCAACTTGGTTAACAGGTACATCCGCTCCAGATGATGCAGTAGGCAAGGATGGCGACTTCTATCTCAACACAGCAAAATTTGATGTGTACATCAAAAAGGGCGAAACTTGGACAACTGTTGGCAATCTTACTGGTGCAGGTATCGACAAGATTGAAACCTACGAGTCTGCAGATGGCAGTGGTATCAAAATTACCTACAACGAACAAAGTGGCTGGGAGCCAACAATCGTTCTTTGCCCAGGTATCACAGATATTAACCTCAAACTTTCCGATGACAAAAAGGAATTTGTTTTCGAAGTTGTTTTGAGTAACGGCATTGTAGACGAAAATGGCGTTACACAAACTTTCAGCAAGGAGTTTGCTATTGCTCGTTTCCCACAATGGGAGTCTGGCACAAACTTCCCCGGCGAAGATGATGGTATCGTTGGCGACTTCTACTTCTACGAACCAACCCAAACAATCTTGCACAAAAAGTCCACTGGTTGGGTAACAATCATCAGCTTTAACGAACTTTTGAACCAAGGCAACGACAAAGTTAATGTTACTTTTGATGCTCTTGGTGGCCAAATGACAATCACAGGTTACACTAATCCTACCGAAAAGTACGAAATGTCCGTAACAAAGGGAGCATTTGTTCATTGTGACCTCATTCCAATTCCAACAAAGGACGGCTTTACATTTGGTGGTTGGTACACAGTACCTAATCCAAACCCACTTGTAAATGGCAGATTTACCGACATGGTTCCAGTATCTCAAAACATCACATTGTACGCTTACTGGATTCCCAATGGCTCTTCCAATTAGTAAAAAAACCTCGTTCAACAGAACGAGGTTTTTGCTTGACAAACATAGTAAACGTTGTTATGATAGTTTTACCATAAAGAGTGCGTGAGGGACAGCCCCACAGACCGCACAGCAACCTACTAGATTGGCAAGGTGCTAAAGGCTGAACGATGGGTAAAATTGTAGTCGTGCGAACCCATCGTCATCGATGGGTTTTTCTTTTCGCCTCTTTGTGGAATTTTTTACAAGGAGGCATTTTTATGCAAAATTTTATCATTAACAAACTGGACGAAAACTTCGATGTTGTAGCAAAAGTAGGGCAACACCCAACCTATCAAAAAGCGTTAGAGCATATTTTGTCCATTGACGAAAAGGGCGACTATGTGCTTGTGGGTATCGATAACGATGGCAACGAACATCTCTTGCTATTTAGATAGCATTGCTTTGTAGCAGTTTCTAGGCGCAATGAGCTAATAAAACACACAAAATTGCAACAAATTGCGCCAAATTCTTTACAATCGTGTCGCTAACTGCTAAAATAGTAGCATATTTATTTGGGAGGTAATCTAAATGAGTGTTAAACATCAACAAGTCTTTGGCATCACACCAGAAGTAGCCAAGCAAATTTTGGACGTTGCTCTTTCCACAGGTGGACAATTTGCCGAAGTATTTATGGAAAACGCTACAAGCGAAGTGCTTCGTATGCGTCAAGGCAAGCTTGAAAGCACAAACATCTCCAGTACAAAGGGTGCAGCAGTACGTGTAATCAAAGATGGCACCGAAGTTAGCGCATCTGTTACTCTTGCCACAGTAGAAAAACTTTTGGAAACTGCCAAAACTTTGGCGGATAGTTTTGTTGGCGAACAAACAACACAAGTTGCTCCATTTGCCGAAAAGGTTGTGGATATTGTTGTAAATCCACTTCAGGTTCGTGGCGAAGATAACTCCAAGGAACTTCAACTTTTGTCCGACTCTACACGTGGTGCAAAGGAATACAGTCAAGAAATTATTCAAGTAATTGCTCTTTTGACTAAAAACGAACGCAATGTTTTTGTGTTTGCTAGTGACGGAACATGGCAAACTGACCGCCGTTGCAACACACGTCTTATTTGCCAAGCAATTGCATCCGATGGCAAAGATATGCAAAATGGCTCAAACTCTTTCGGCCGTAACCAAGGTATGGAAATGTTCGAGGGCTTTGATGCGGTAGAGTTTGGTAAAGAAGCAGCATTCAATGCTGTGGAAATGCTTCACGCGGAAGAAATGACCGGTGGCGAAATGCCCGTTGTTATTCACAATGGCTTTGGTGGTGTAATTTTGCACGAAGCTTGCGTTCACGGCCTCGAAGCCACATCAGTTGCAAAGGGTATGAGTGTATTTTGTGGCAAAATCGGCCAAAAGGTTGCAAGCGACATTGTAAATGCAGTTGACGATGGTACACAACCTGACCTTTGGGGTTCCATCAACGTGGATGATGAAGGTACACCCTCTAAGCGCAATTTGCTTATCGAAAATGGCATTTTGAAATCCTACTTGGTAGACAAGCGCAACAGCTTCAAGATGAACCATCCAATCACAGGCTCTTCTCGTCGTGAGTCCTACAAGTACCAAACAACATCTCGTATGACAAACACCTACTTCTTGCCTGGCGAATCCACTTTTGAAGAAATCATTGCTAACACAAAGTTTGGTTTGTTTGCCAAGGAAATGGGTGGTGGCTCCGTTAACCCTGCAACAGGCGAATTCAACTTTGCAGTTAACGTTGCCTATATGATTGAAGATGGCAAAATCACCCGTCCAGTAAAGGGCGCAACACTTGTTGGCTCTGGTAAGGATGTTCTTTTGCGTATTGATATGATTGGCAACAACTTGGACTACGGCTATGGTATGTGCGGATCTCAATCTGGTTCCATTCCTACAATCGTAGGCCAACCCACAATCAGAGTTTCCCACATGACAGTTGGTGGCAAAGGAGGTAACAAGTAATGACATTGGATCAAATCATCAAACGTGGCCTCGAACTTGGCCTCGAAGCGGTGGAAGTGTATGCATCCACTACCGAAAGCAACGCATTGAAATTGGACGAAGGAAAGCTTGAGTCTTACTCTATGAAAGAACTTTTCAATGTTTCTATTCGCGGTCTCAAAAATGGCAAAATGGCAAGTGTTACTACCGAATCTCTCGATGACGAAGTGGTAGAAACCCTTTTGCAATCACTTGTTCGCAATGTAAACGCTTTGGACGCACTTGAACCAGAGTTTATGTTCGAAGGTGGTAGCACCTACCAACCAGTTGAAGAACTAAAAGCTAACTACAAAGATTTTACTGTTGCGCAAAAGGTAGAACTACTCAAAACTTTGGAACGTCGTTGCCTTGCTACAAGTGACAAAATCAAAAAGGTTGGCTACTGCCAATACAGCGAAACTGCACGCAAAGTTCAACTCAAAAACTCCAAGGGACTCGACCTTGCTCAATCCTACTCCTATATTTCCACATTTGTTGGGCCATTAGCTGCTGAAGCGGATCAAACTGCAGTTGGTTGGAGTAGCGATATCACAACTGACTTTTCCGCTATCGAAGTGGACCGCATGGTGGACGAAGCTACCAAGTCTGCACTTGATCAACTTGGCGCAGGTAGCATCCAAACTGGCAAATACCCAGTTGTATTCAAACGCGATGTTGCTAGCGAAATTTTGTCAGCATTTTCTTCCGTATTCCTTGGCGACTCTGCATTGCGCCGTATGACAATTTTGACGGACAAAGTTGGTCAAAAGGTATTTGGCGAAAATATCACAATTTGTGACGATCCATTCTGCCCAATGGCGCTTGTAAAGAACTCATTCGACGACGAAGGTGTTCCATGCGTTACTAAAAACGTGGTAGAAAATGGTGTTTTCAAAGGCTTTATGCACACCTTGAAGAGCGCCAATGCGCTTGGTGCAAAGCCAACTGGTAACGGATTTAAAGCGGGTGGTGGTGCAATTAGCTCTCAACCAACTAACTTGTACCTTCAAGCAGGCGAACTTACAAAGGACGAAATCATTGCAACTGTGGAAGATGGTATCTACCTTACAGAGGTTGGTGGCTTGCATGCAGGTTTGAACCCAATTTCTGGCGACTTTAACGTTCAAGGTACAGGTTTTGTTATCAAAAATGGCAAAATTGACCGTCCAATCACATTGTTTGTAGTTTCCGGCAACTTCTACGAAATGATGAACAATGTAGAGCTTATCGGTAACGATATCGAAAAACGCTTTGTTGGCGTTGCTTGCCCAACTTTGAAGATCAAATCCTTGGCAATTTCCGGTAAATAACAGCAAGTGCACTTGTTAGGTTGTATTTAATTTACTACAATCTAAAAACAATTGGTGCATCAAATAGCACGTAGCAAAACGAGATTGAGCAATCGATCTCGTTTTTTGTTGCAAAAATGTTTGTAACTATTTTTCCATTGTTGTCATAAGATATATCGACAGATAAAGGAGGTTGTCTATGCCCACAAACAATTTTGATGGCAACGGAACGGAACGCATTTGCATCCAAGCGACAAAAGTTTTCGATGCCTGCATGAAACAAATAACTTTGCAACAAACAACAGTTAACATCACCGATGTTACTACAACGCCAACATTGCCTCTACGATTTGTAAATGGCAGATCTACAACTACCACAGGCACTATCGAAAATCTAGTGGTAGAACGGCTTGTGGAGCGTCCAAAGTATGGTCGTGTGCAAGGTGATGTGGTTGTTCCTGTAGAAATTACATACATCGACGCCAACAACGTGGAGGGTAGTGGTACGGGCACAATAACAATCCCCGTTGATGTAGTCATGTATTTGCCCGAACCAAGCATCCTGCCTTACCAAATCAGGGCGAGTGTATCTGCTGTAATACCCGATGGCACCTACACCGGTGTAGAAGTCATCGACGAACAAACCTACTACACATTTGCGGTAAATGCTTGCCTTACCATAATCTTGAAGGTAACAATGGATGTCGAACTGATTGTACCAACAAACGGCTACGCAGTGATTCCACCTTGTCAAGACTACACCGAGGAAGTGTGCTCTGGCTACTTCGAGTTGCCACTTTACCCAAACAGTACACGTGGCGCAACACCACAAGGTGGATGCAACAACGGCAGTCATAACTAGCAGTAAATGTCACGCTTTTTGCGTGGCATTTTTTTGTTGCAGTAGTGTGAGTGCCACAACGGGTGTTCTTCTGCTAATGTACTATTGACACGCAATGGCAATTCAACTGATACGTTACTCCAAATGGTGTTAAAAAGTTATTGCAGTTGTAGTTGCATGATTGTCGAAAATAGAACACGTGTCCGCGTTTTTTGCTAATTTTGTCGTAAAATTACTGGCAAATATTCACACAATTTGTTGCAAAATCATAGTGTGGTATAGTAGTGGAGATTTACCTTGAAATACAAAAAATGTCCTCGTTGTCAACTAAATTACATTCGCGAGGATTGGAATATTTGTTCTGTTTGCCAAAACGAAATTGCCGGTAAAAAATCAATATTTGATGATGACGAAGTTTTGCTTTGTCCCTACTGCAACAAGCACGAATTGGATGTTGATGAGATAATGTGCAGTTACTGCCAAGCCAAACGAAACAGGCATTTGGATGACTGATGGACTATCGCTAACATTTGATTGTGGTTAATTTCAAATATGTGTAGACAAATTTCCCCTTTTGTGATACAATGCACACATGAAAATTTTTGCAATTTCCGATTTGCACTTGTCCAGTGTTTGTCAAAAACCAATGGACATTTTCGGCAAAGCCTGGGAAAACTATTTTGAAGAAATTTGCGCCGATTGGCGCGCCAAAGTTGCCGAGGATGATATCGTACTTCTCCCCGGCGATTTGTCGTGGGGTATGCGCATGGAAGAGGCCCTGCCAGATTTTGCGCTTATTGCACAACTACCTGGCAAAAAGGTAATTTTGCGTGGCAATCACGACTATTGGTGGAACACTCTTTCTCAAGTGCGCAATTCTTTGCCACAAGGTTTTTATGTTTTGCAAAACGATTGTTTCCGCTTTGAAAACGTTCTTGTTTGCGGAACTCGTGGTTGGACTTGTCCCGATGGCAACAATTTGTCCGAGCACGACCAAAAAATCTACAATCGCGAAGTGGAACGTTTGAAACTTTCCATCCAACA
>JAZRHU010000017.1:0-4268 GCA_045644945.1 Candidatus Fimimonas sp.
CATCTTCAAGACATGTTGCTGCCTTGCCTTCTACGTCTACTAGATCGTGGTTGTTTGCATCGATTGCAATTTCTTCTGTGTAGGTGTGTGTTGCATCATGTTTACATGTGTATGTTCTTACACCCTTTTCTGTACATGTTGGAACCTTTGTTACTACGCCTTCGTAGTCGTGGTCAAGTGCATCGATTGTTTCTTTGCCTTCGATGTGGTCGCAACGGCTACATTCTTTGTATGCTGTGTAACCATCATTTGTACATGTTGCCGCTTGACCTGCCACGTCTTTGAGGTCGTGGCCAAGCGCTGTGCCGTACTCGTTTCCACAAATTTCACATTCTGCTTTTTCTGTGCAAGTTGCTGTTCCACCTGTGCACTCTGTAATCTTTTGATCACAGCCATTGTTACAGATGTGGTCGTTGTCTGTGTCTTCGTGTGCAAGTTTTGCTACTGGTACAGTTTGGCTGGTAAGCAAAATTCCGCAACCATCATTGGTACAATAGGTATTGTTTTCATAAGAGCCAGCTACTGTACAAGTTGGTGCGTTTTCGTTCTCTACTTTAACTTCGCCTGCTGTGTGACCAGTTGCGGGAATAACTGTTTGTGCTACAATCACTTCGTCGCATACTGAGCAATGTCTACCTGCGGTAAGACCTGTGGCTGTACATGTTGGAGCTTTCGCTGGGTCAACTTCTATGGTGTGACTTGCCTTTGGAAGAATTGTTTGTGCCAATGTTACTGTTCCACATACGGAGCAGTGCTTTCCTTCTGTCAAACCTGTTGCTGTACATGTTGGAGCTACTGCTGCGTCAATTACTTCTGTGTGGGCTATTGGGTCAGTAAATTTGTCGTGCATAATTGCACCACAACCTTCAACTTTACATTTGTAGATTGTGTAGCCTTTGTCTGTACATGTTGGTTTTACCAAACCACCTTGTGATTCTGGAACAATTTCGTAAACGTGGCCTGTTGTAGCAATTGCTACGGTTTTATCGAATGTTTGGACTGTTTCTGCAAAGTTTGCAGTGTACTTCATTGTACCATTTGCACCACAAGTTGCATTTGATACGATTGTAGATGTAATAGTTGCAGAAAGTGTAACTGTTTCTCCGCATACAGTACATGTTGCAGGTGCTGTACAAGTGGAGAAATCCGACGACCAAGTCAAGCTACTTTCGGCAATAGCACCGAATGTGTGAGGTAACTTAGCCTCTACAGTTTGAGCAACAAGTACTTCGCCACACACATCACAGTGCTTACCTTCCGTAAGACCTGTTGTTTTACATGTTGGAGCTACTGCTGCGTCAACAACTTCGGTGTGACCTGTTGCATCATCAATAACCTTTGTTGTGCTAAGTTTTGTATTACATACTGTACAATAGATGGATTCGTCATGAGAGCCTGCTGTTGTACATGTTGGATCTATCTTGTTGGAAATAACTTTATCACTTTCCGTGTGGCCAAGAGCCTCAGTCACAGTTTGAGCAACAAACACTTCACCACATCTTGCGCAGTGAGATCCTGCTGTTAAACCTGTTGTTGTGCATGTTGCAGGAACTGCAGGGTCTTCAACTGTGTCGTGACCAAGTTTTGGAGTTGTTTCTACCGTTCTGGTAATTTCGTGTCCGCAATCTGCGCAGTAGGTAACAATTTCCTTGTGACCATCCACTTCACAGGACACTTTAATTACGTTTTCTTCAACTGGGGCCTTTGGATTGTGGTTTTCCGCATCCAATGGGTTAACAACAGTTGTAGATGTTGTGCCAGCCCAAGTTGCTTTAGTTGTGAAATCTACATTGTAGGTTGTAGAACCACTTGTTGTACATGTGGATGGAACTGGAGAAATAACTTCAAATCCATCTTCGGCACTATCTTTGATTGTATCTTCAACAGTGACACTTTCTTGCTCGCCACAAACGGAACAAGTGCCCGTTGCTTTGCAAGCTGTGTAGTCGTTACCAGTTTTTGTCCAACTGTAAGCAATGTTGGTGTAAGTGTGTGCTACTGTATCTTTGGATAAAGTTGTTTTGTTTTGAGTTAGGCCACAAACGGAACAAACTTGGTGGGCTGTGTAGCCATCTTCAGCACAGGTTGGAGCTTTTCCCTCAACATCTTCCCAAGTGTGGGCAACCATTGCTACTTCCGTTTGAGCGACAATCACTGTGTTGCATACTGAACAGTGAGAGCCCTCTGTCAAACCTGTTGCTGTACAAGTTGGAGCTACCGCAGGATCAACAACCTCGGTGTGAGGAGATTTTTTAACTTCGCGGGTTTCTGGGCTGTGACATACAGTACACAAACGAGTTTCTTCGCCAACTGTGGTACAAGTAGGTGCAACGGTTTGGAACCAACCATCTTCCTCGTAGGTGTGAGGAACATCCGCGGATGAAAGTTTTACACCTTCTTCAGTAGTATCATTACCCTCTAAGTCTGCCAATTGACCACAGGTTGCACACTTTTGGTGCTCTTCCCAACCATCTGCAGCACATGTCGCAGGCTGTCCTGCAACAGGTTTCAAATTGTGACCAGTTGCGGGAATAATTGTTTTACCAATTGAATAGGAGCATCGTTCGCCTGTTTCTTCATCGACATGCGTACAACGTTGGTGCGCAGACCAACCATCTGCGATACAAGTTGGGGCTTTTGCTTCTACTGTTTCCAGAACGTGAGTTGGTTCATCACAAATACCTGGATCGAAGTGTTCGCCTTCCAACACGGATACACATCCCTTCTCGCAGTAGAAGCTTATTGTACCATCTCCATTGTCCGATTTGCTTGCCCAAACGTGCGTTTCATCTCTTGTGGCTCCACAAAGATAGCACTCCAAGGTATGATGTTCGTGGTCATAGGAGTCCAGCATGTAGGCACTTGTACCTTCAACGATAGTTAAGTTACTGCCCGTGATTGCATTTGCAAATAAGTGCGTACAGTTATCTGGAGTATTGGTACTGTCCTTGTTGGTATCGATGATGTCGGTGTCGCCATCATTTTGATATCTTCCACCACCGCCACAGTAACAACCTGCACAAAAGTAGCCTGGCTGAGATGAAATAACTTCTCTTTCTGAGATTTCTATCAACGTACCGGACTCAAACTCTTCGTGGCCTATACGACGAATTTGTCCGCATACGGCACAATCTTGGTAGTGGTAAAATGCGTCAGCGAGATTTTCGCCCGTTTTTCCGTCGCCGTCTATATCTTGGTTTCCTTCTTTCCAGAATACGCCTCCTTGCAAACCAAATTTGCCGTAGCCACCATAATTGACACCGCTAGTAGGACGTGTAAAAGAGGTTTCAACTCTATAAGAATCGGTTCTCAAGTCTGAAACAGTCAATGCATCACTTGTGGTTGTTCCTTGCAGTGCGCCTGTATTTTTGTTAATGTACTGTCCATCAACTTGGACGTAAAAATTAATTGTAGACCCCAAAAAACCAGATGTAAAGCGAACTAACCCCGTAATATGCGATGTTGGCCATGTGTGTCCTTGTGACTGCACTCTACCACATTTTGTACAAACTTGAATGTGAGTTTCGGAGTTACGTTCGTAGGTATCGGCTGTGTAGGTATGGCCACTTTGACATACAGTGCTTACATCAACAGGTGTGATAGTAAGTCCATCAACCAGAAAACCACCTGCATAGATTACTGTCCATTCGGAAGTTGAGCCGGCGCCCTTAACTGTGCCATCAGCATTGAAGTACAAACTTTCCTTCAAAACCCATTTGTTTTTTGTGGGGTCTGATTCGTGCTCTTTGAGTTCGAAGTATTTGAGGAACTCGGTTTGTTGAGGTCCTTCTAATGTACTCAATTCTGCCGCCAAAGCGATTTGTGTTGTTTGGAGCATGACAAGAGTCACGGTGCTCAAAAGTAGGAGTACCGCGAGGGTTATCAAAAGGGACGATTTCAGTCGCGTGGACTTGGTCGCTGAAGCATTTTGTTTTGCGTAAATTTGATAGTTTTTCATAAGCGTTTTTTTCCCGTACCCCCCCCCATGTTTTTTGAGGGGTATTAACTATGTTAATAGGGGTCAAATTTTTTCGTGGTTTTACTATTATATCAAACATAGTATCAAAATGCAATAGAATGTTATAAAAAAATGTAAAAATATGCAAAAAAATTGCATTTTTTGACTAAAAAAGCGAAATAAATTGCATAAAAATTCGTTTTTGAGGGTGTATTTAGTATAAATTATCGAATATTACTAGAATGTTATACTGATGTTATGTTTTGAGGCGAAAAACAAGTAGGAATTTTTGCCAGAAAAATGGGGGTTT
>JAZRHU010000018.1:0-4290 GCA_045644945.1 Candidatus Fimimonas sp.
TTGTCACGAATTGGACGTAAACGACTCGCAAAATGGTGGAACATTCAAGGGCAAGCGCCGTGCAGAGTACATCGAAAGAGCAATGTACGTGTGCCCTCATTGCGGACTTACCACATTTGTTAGCAACAAATGCGAGTTTACTTGCACCAAGTGTGGCACCACTGTGGAGTACGGCGTGGACCTAAAGCTTACTGCAAAAACAGGCAACTGGCCATTTGAAAACATTGGCGAGTGGTACGACTACCAATGCGACTTTGTTAACAATCTCAATTTGGACATGCCGTTAGACGAGCCTTTGTACACCGACAAGGTAAGCTTGAGCGAAGTTATCGTTGGTAAGCGCAAAAAAACAATTTACAAAAAGGCAACACTTGTTATGTATGCTGACAGAATTGAGGTTGTGAGCAAACGCGAACACACTGTTGTGTTTAGCTACGACGACATCACAGGCATGGCGGTTATGGGCCGAAACAAGCTCAACTTCCATTGCGACGGCATTTTCCAAGTAAAAGGTAACAAGCGCTTTAACGCACTAAAATACATGAACATCTACTACCACTACAAAAATCTACAGGAGGGTAACAATGGTACATTTTTGGGAATCTAGTACATGGGGGCTAATTGCCCTTTTGGCAGTTGTGTTTGCATCGTTGATTATTGCAAGCTTACTTAAAAAGGCACTGCCATTTTTGAAAAAGTCACTCATTCCAACATCCGTTTTGGGCGGAATAATTTTGCTTGTGATTGCAACAATCTACTTCTATGCAACGGGCGACGTTATGTTTGATACCAAGTTTTTTGGTGGAAACGGCTCACAAGTGTTGGAAATTGTTACCTACCACATGTTGGCGTTGGGCTTTATCGCATCGACACTTGTTACCAACGACAAAAAGGTTACCAAAGAGCGCACTACCGAAGTGTTCAATACTGGTCTCACAACAGTATCCACCTACCTTTTGCAAGGTGTGCTTGGCTTGGCAATCACAATTATCGCATCGCTGGTTGTGCCAAAAATCTTTCCTGCTGCGGGCGTAATTTTGCCATTTGGTTTTGGCCAAGGCACAGGACAAGCACTCAACTACGGCACCATCTACGAGGAAACCTACGGTTTTAGCGGTGGCGCTCACTTTGGTTTGACAATTGCCGCAATGGGATTTTTGTCTGCAAGTCTTGGTGGTACAGTGCACTTGAATATCCTCAAGAAAAAGGGCAAAATTTTTGTCAAAAACGACCAAGCAGAAGTTTTCAATTCAAACGATATCCAAACTGCAAACGAACGTCCAATGAGTGGCAGTTGGGACAAACTTACTTTGCAAATTGCACTTGTGTTGGTTGTGTACTTTGCATCCTACGGATTGATGGCGCTAATTGGCTCGTTTGTTGGCGAAAATCTTCGCTCCACAATTTTTGGTTTGAACTTCCTTTTCGGTGTGCTACTTGCCGTTGCCGCCAAGGAAATATTGAAGCTCCTCAACAAAGGCAAAGTGTTGGAAAAGCAATACACAAACAACTTTTTGCTAACACGCATTAGCAACTTCTGTTTCGACTTGATGATTGTTACAGGCATTGCCGTTATCCGCATTGACTACATTGCCGAGTACTGGGGCGTTATTGCAATACTATCCGTTGTGGGCCTTGTGGCTACATACATCTACAACCACTTTGTTGCAAAAAAGCTTTTCCCCAACTACACCGAAGAACAATTTTTGGCTATGTACGGCATGCTTACCGGCACAGCAAGCACAGGTATCATTTTGCTACGCGAACTTGATGGCGAATTTAAAACTCCCGCTGCGGAAAACCTTGTTTACCAAAACTTCCCTGCAATTGTGTTTGGCTTCCCAATGATGATCATTGCATCCATCGCACCAGATATGCCAGAAATCACACTGGGCATCATCTTTGCTTACTTTGTTGTTGTTAATTTGATTTTGTTCCGCAAACAAATCTTCAAGAAAAAAGCCCCCAAACAAGAGGCGTAAAAGCGCAAACGACCAAAGATCTCACTACTAACAAAGTAGATACCATTTGCGCCGACAAACACGGTAGTCGCACCAACACAATCAGTGGGCACTACTAATCCACAAACAACAGTTTTGATAACTCAATAACAAAAATAAAAACAGCACTCTCGCAAATTGGGAGTGCTGTTTTTTTAATGTTATTTTTTTCTGTCTATTTCGTCAAAATTTGCAAAAAACATTGGATACGTGGTTGATTTTTTGCTAAAACGCTTTGCTGAGGTAGTCCTCGATAAATGGTTGCAAGTTGCCATCCATAACCTCCACAATGTTGGAGTTTTCGAACCCTGTGCGGTGGTCTTTGACAAGTGTGTATGGGCAGAATACGTAGGAGCGAATTTGACTGCCCCACTCGATCTTTTTGATTTCCCCCTTGATGGAAAGTGCCTCTTCCATTTGCTCGCGTTCTTTTAGTTCGGCAAGCTTGGATTTGAGCATGAGCATTGCTTGCTCGCGATTTTGGATTTGGCTACGTTGTGTTTGGCAAGATACCACAATGCCTGTTGGAATGTGTGTGATACGAATAGCCGACTCGGTTTTGTTGACGTGTTGTCCGCCTGCGCCACTACTGCGGTATGTGTCCACCTTGAGGTCTTTGGCATCGATAACGATGTCGTTATCTTGTTGAAGCTCGGGCATAACTTCCAAACTTGCAAAGCTGGTTTGACGGCGTTTTGCTGAGTCGAATGGGGAAATGCGCACCAAACGATGCACGCCCTTTTCCGCCTTCAAGTAGCCGTAGGCGTTGAGGCCATTTACTTGAAAAGTTACCGATTTGATACCTGCTTCGTCGCCAGCAAGAAAATCCAACACTTCAATTTTGTAGCCACGGCGTTCGGCGTATCTTGTGTACATGCGGTAAAGCATTTGAACCCAATCTTGCGCTTCGGTACCACCTGCGCCAGCGTGAATTGTCAAAATGGCGTTGTTTTGGTCGAACTTGCCGGAAAGAAGTGTTGCAATGTGCAACTCGGAAATTTGTTTTTCCAAGCTTGCTAGTTCGCTTGCACTTTCCTCCAAGATGCCTTCGTCATCTGCGGCCATATCCAACAAATCGGCAACGTCGTTCAAACTTGCACACAGTTTGTTGTAGTTATCAATTTTGTACTCGATGTTTTTGGCGCGTTGAGATACTTGTTGAGCATTTTTTACATCGTTCCAAAAGTCTGGCGCATGTTGTTGCTCGTTCAACTCGTTGAGCTCTTCCGTAAGCTTGGGAATGTTCAAGCTTTCGCCAATGATGGATAACTTGGATTGCAATGCTTTGATGGTTAGTTTCAAGTCTTCAATTTGAATCATATTTTTTACCTATGTTTAGTAGATTTTGCGCACACGTGTGCGTTTTTTTTGTGTTTGAGTGCCTTGCTTGCACGAGCATAGCAACGCAATGTTTATTTGGGTAGATTGGATACAATCCCCAACTACCTTTAGACAATCACACCCACAGATTTGCAGATGTTGTTGTTTACAAATGCACAATTGTACATATCAACAAATGCGCATTTTTGCGGAGACGTTATTGTTTTTTGCCCTTGTTTTTGTCTGCTTTGCGTTGTTGACGCTTCAAAGCGTACTCCTCTTGCTTGGTAAGTGGTTTTGGTTCGGTTGGAGTTTCGTCCACAGGAGCTACACCACCTTGTGCGGCAAGGTCCTTGGGGTAGCAACATTGCTTGTACTTTTTGCCACTACCACATGGGCAAGGTCTGTTGAGTGCCTTGTTTGGGTTGATGGGCTCGTCCGTTTGCGCAGGAGATACGCTAACGGCATTGATACGAACGCGACTAAAGAGCAACGTGCGGATTGTTTGAATACGAATTTGCTCGTTGAGTTTGTCGTACATATCGAACGCTTCCTTTTTGTACACGTCGATAGGTTTGTGTTGACCGATGGCTTGCAAACCTACACCCTTTCTTAGGTCATCAAGGGCATCGATGTGATCCATCCAAAGGTTATCCATGATGCGAAGCAAAAAGTATCTTTCCGCTTCGCTAAATGGTAGCTCTGTTTGATCCACTTGCTCGTTATATCTGTAGTTGAGTTGGTCGATTACAAGTTGTGCGATGTGGTCGCAAACAAGTTGCGCTGGCTTGAGCTTGCGGTTGCCGTAGCACTTGTCTAGGCACTCGGCAACAAACTCTTCGGTAACGTATGGTGGCTCGCCAAACACAAACACTTCCAAATGCTTGTTGAGTTTGTCCAAGTTCCATGCGGAAACGTTTTCGTTGTACTCGCACGCTTCGGCAAGGGCAAAACGAGCATACTCGGGCAC
>JAZRHU010000019.1:0-13911 GCA_045644945.1 Candidatus Fimimonas sp.
GCCAGCCCCCTTTACACAAAGGGGCCTTGAGACGGTTTGCTAATAGTTGATGCTTACCGTCGAAACAGAATATAAGCACAGAGTATAAAATTATGAACAACTACGTTTACACTATTGGAAACAAAATTTACATCAATTTGACAAATCGTTGCTCCAACAACTGCGACTTTTGCATCCGCAAGGGCCGTGATGGCATGGAGAACCAACGTCTTTGGATTGACGACGAACCAGACGTACAAGACATCTTGGACCAATTGCCCGACAATCTTGATGACTACGATGACGAAATTGTTTTTTGCGGTTTTGGCGAGCCAACCTACAACCTTGATACGTTAGACGAGGTGGCTAGCTACCTCCATTGCATTGACAAAAAAACTCGTATCAACACAAACGGACAAGCAAATCTCATCCACAAGCAAGACGTTACTGACGTTATCGTTACAAGTTGCGACGTTATCAACATTTCCTTGAACGAGTGCAACGCGAAGAAATACCAAGCGCATTGCAAGAGCATCTACGGCGAAAAGGCATTTGATGCTTTGCTGGAGTTTGCCACACTTTGCTTGCAAAAGGGCGGAAAGGTGGTATTTTCCGTTGTGGATAGCATTGGCTACGCGGACATCGAAGCGTGCAAAAAATTGGCACAAAAGGTGGGCGTACCCCTTAGAGTGCGCATAAAGGAATGATAAACAACTACGATTTGGCATTTAGACAAAACAGCAGGAAATACAAAGATGGGGACAAACTTTTGCTACACGTTTGTTGTGCACCTTGCGCCACCTACTGTTTGACACGTCTTGTGGAAAAGTTTGACGTGACACTTTACTTTGCCAACGACAACATCACAGATTTTGACGAGTGGCAAAAGCGCCTTGACCAAGTGCAAAAGTTGGTGGAAATTGTCAACAATGGACAATTCGAAGTGCAACCAAAGTTTGAACTTAAGCTTGTTGTTCAGCCATTTGACAGCCAAAGATTTTTTGACGTGGCAAAAGGGTTGGAACTTTGCAAAGAGCGTGGAGCTCGTTGCACCGAGTGCTTCAAGTTGCGCCTAGGTGACACGCACAACTATGCAAAGCAACACAACTTTGACTACTTTGGCACCACTTTGACGGTATCCCGCAGGAAAGATAGCATGCTCATCAACCAAGTTGGTTTGGACGTTGCAACGGACGTAAAATGGCTGGTGGCCGACTTCAAAAAGCACAACGGCTTTGACGAAAGTTTGCGCCTTGCCCAAAAGTACAACTTGTACTGCCAAGAGTACTGCGGATGTGCGTTTAGTAAGTAGTAAAAGCGACAATCAGTTACACAATATAATTTTGCTGTCTATTTACCCTCTCAGGCACTCCGTGCCAGCTCTCCCAAAGTGAGAGCCTATTGAAATGGTGACATTTAGACATCAAAGATATAAAAATTATCACAAGTAATCAGTATGCAAAAAGGAAGTATCGAATTGATACTTCCTTTTTTGACGTTTAGTTAAGTTAACATTACACCGATGGGATAAGTGCTTCTTCCAACAGTTCAATCAATTTTTTGAAGGCGGTGTTTACCAAACCTTCGCCAATGGGGTTGGTTTTGTAGACATTTTGTACAATCCAGCTTTCATTGAATGCTTCGCCATATTGCTCGCGAATGGATGCAAACAATGTGTTTTCGTTTTGCATGAAGGCTGTCACGATAGCAACAACAAGGTACACGATAACAACACCAAGCGCACCACCAATCAAGCGGTTTGCGGCATTGAGCAACTTGCTTTTGCCAATAAGTTTTAGCACAATGCGAGAAATGATGAAGTAGATTAGCCAAACAAGCAACATGGATGCGATGGCACTTGCAATGGAGCAGGTGTTTTCGTCTGGAATGACTTTGGAAATCAATGGGAACAAAATGGAAGAAAATGATCCGCCTGCATACAGCACAACGAAAAATCCTGCCAAGTTAACGATTGGTGTCAAAAAGCCCTTTACCAAGCCCAATACCAAAGATACCAAGGCTACGGCAATGATGATATAGTCGAGAATAAGCATTGTTTTTTACCCCTTTATTGTACAAATTCGATGTTGGCACTACCTGTGTCGACGCTGATTTCCAATACTTTGTCACTTGTGCCAATCTGGTCTTTAACGTTGCAACTGCCCAATTCTACATCCACCAAGATGGAGTATTGTGCCTTGTCGCCATGGATTTTGCCACGGATGGATCCTGTGTCACTTTCCACATAAATGTTTTTGCCGTTGATTACTTCAAAGTTGATTGCGCCTGTGTCGGTGGAAAAATGCAGAGATTTTGCCCCAATATTTGCATCGATTGATCCGGTGTCCGTTCTAATCAACGCGCTTTCCGCTTTGCCCACAAGCTTAGCATCACCGGTATTGACGCGCACAGACACCTTGGTCGCATTTTGAACATTGATGTAAGCTACGCCTGTGTTGATGTTAGCTTGAAGATTTCGCACTTGGCTATCTTCGACGATAAGCGATCCTGTGTCGATATCAGCAACAATATCAAAGCTTGACCAACTCTTAGGAATACCAATTACCATGTAAAGGCTGTGCGAGGTCATAACTGTGCCTTTGAGCTCTTCCTTTATGGTTAGTTCGCAATTGCCTAGCCCAGGGGAACAATGTGCCGTTACGTCCACCCTACTGTGATGGACATAGTCGATTGTTACAACGTTGCCATCGATATTATGAAAAGCAACTGTGTACACATCCGTTTTTATTTCAATTGTGTGGTGCTCGTAGTGTGTTCCAGGAAAATAAGAAATTTCCGCACTTTTGTCGCAAAGTGGCAACATTTCTTCCGCAGTAAAAACTGGAGTTGCATCACAGGAAGTAAATGCCAGCATTGAAACGCAAAGGATTGCCATCAACACAAATGCGAGTAGTTTTTTCATAGCGATACCCCTTTTGTTTTATTGTACAATATGTTTGGATAATTGTCAATTATTGTTTTTAGTATAAACAAATGCACAAAAGAGCAATTTTGTTGCACGACCGTTACACAAATTGTTGACAAATTGGCAAAATTTTAGTTGCGGTGGGAATGTTGTTAACCATTTTGCGGTAGTTTGATGTTGCAAAGAATATTTTTTGCAAATTTGATGTTTGTGTTTCGGGACGCCGAGGATGTCGTCCCCTACAATATATAGGTAACAAAGGAGCAAATTTTGGGGAATATGCAACCAAGGTGCAAACACAGCGGGAGGGGCAACCCCTCCCCTACGATTTGGTATATCGCAACATGTAGACACACAAAAAAGACTGCGGACGACCACAGCGGACACTATCATTGCGAAATAACAAAAGGGCTCTCCCCTTTGGGGGAGCTCCTGCGTAAGCAGGTGAGAGGGCGTATAATGTTGTGTAGCCCTCTCCGTCAGTCTACGACTGCCACCTCTCCCAAAGTGAGAGGCTTTTAGATACACATCTACACATTGTACCCTATGTTTTGATTGCGCATTTTACAAAACAAAAAAGCAGTAGAGATTCTACTGCTTTTTTTCTATTTTGATGTTTATATTGCCAAAAGATAGATACAATCCATCTAAATTGTCTTGCGAGCAAGGGATGGTTGGTTAACGAAGTGATTTGACGAGCAAAAGGCAAGTAGGAGCGTCGTTGTTGTGAAGGAGCATACCTGGATGGTCTGTGACTGAACAAAACGTCGCTATCTACGCAGAGCTTTTGCCGTCAAAAGCCAAGCAGAACTTGCGAGCAAGACAAAAAAACTACATTTTTTCGGGAGCTTCGATGCCCAACAATGCAAGGCCCTTTTTGAGAACTGTTGCGGTTGCTTGAACAACTTGCAAACGAGCGTTTTGAACGGCTACGTCGTCGCAGATAACGCGGTGCTCGATGTAGAAACGGTTGAAAGCTTGGGCAATATCGATGAGCAAGCCGGAAATGAGGCATGGCTCGTACTTGGTTGCGGAGTCCTTGACAATTTGTGGGAAGGATCTCAACAACTTGCACAAACGAACTGTTTCGATGTTGTCAAATGCAGTTGGATCAACGGCAATCTTCGCATTGGCGGAAAGTCCTGCCTTTGCAACGATGGAGTTGCAACGAGCGTGTGTGTATTGGAGATATGGCGCTGTTTCGCCATCGAAGTTCAATACGCGGTCGAAAGTGAATGTGATATCCTTGATTTTGGAGTTTTCGAGAGCTGAGAACAACACCGCACCAACACCAACTTGTTCGGCAACCTTGTCGCGGTTTTCCAAATCGGGGTTTTTGGCTGTGATGATATCCCAGGACTTGGCAACTGCCTTGTTGATAACGTCACGAAGAAGTACAACGTTGCCCTTACGTGTGGACATTGCGCCATCTTCCAAGCTTACCATACCATAGGCAACGTGAACAAGGTCCTTTGCCCAATCGAGATTTGCAAGCTCAAGCACCTTGAAAAATTGCTTGAAGTGCAAATTTTGTTGGTAAGCAACAACGTACAAGCACTTGTCAAAGTCGTACTCAGCCTTTCTCCATACTGCTGCTGCGATATCGCGAGTTGCATACAAACTGCTACCGTCACTCTTTACAAGCAAGCATGGTGGCATGTTGTAGTCAGCAAGGTCAACAATTTGTGCACCTTGGTTGACGGTTACAAGGCCCTTTTCGCGGAGCATATCAAGTGGGCCGTCCATTTTGTCGTTGAAGAAACTTTCGCCGTTCCAGCTGTCGAAGTTAACGTTCAAGCGGTCGTAGATTTCCATAACGTCCGCCAAAGTTACCTTTTTGAAGAATTGGAACAACTCTTGCGCTTCCTCATCGCCCTTTTCGATTTTTACAAACCACTCGCGAGCCATATCTGTAAGCTCGGGATGAGTTTCCTCTTCTTGGTGGAACTTTACGTAAAGTCTTTGAAGTCCGGCAACGCCTTCGCGTTCGGCAACGGCTCTGTCACCCCAAAGCTTGAAGGCAACAATCATTTTACCAAATTGTGTGCCGTAGTCGCCAAGGTGGTTGATACCAACAACATTGTAGCCAAGTGCGTTGTAGATTTTGTACAAAGCGCTACCAATAGCTGTTGTGGAAAGGTGGCCAATGTGGAAGGATTTGCAAATGTTAACGGAGCTGTAGTCGATGCAAATTGTTTTGCCTGCACCGATATCGCTGTTGCCGTACTTGTCCCCTTGGGAATTGATTTCGCCAAGAACTTCTTGTACCATTGCATTGCGGTTTACAAAAAAGTTCAAGTAGCCATTTACTGCTTCCACTTTGGTTACAACGTCGTCGCAAACAATTTCGCTTGCAAGTTTTTGCGCAATCATCACAGGGGACATACGCATTTCCTTTGCCAATCTAAAGCAAGGGAAAGCGTAGTCGCCAAAGTTGTCGTCTGCGGCAGGTGTGATCAAATTTGCAAGTTCATCCTTGGACAAAGATACGTTGATGAGATTTGCTATGTGTTTTTTGTAGTCAATCATTGTTATTCTCCATCGCCTTCGTCAGTTTCGTCAGAGGCGGGGCTTTCGGAAACACAAACAACCTTTGTTTCCTCGCCGTGTTTGATATTCATAACCTTTACGCCCATTGTATCACGGCCAATCTTGGAAATTTCCTTGGCTTTGATACGGATAACGATGCCGTTGTCGGCAATGAGCATAAGGTCGTTTTCGGGATCGATAAGCTTCAAACTTACAAGCTTACCAGTTTTTTCTGTAAATACGCCCGCTTTGATACCCTTACCTGCACGAGATTGCAAGCGGTAGTCGGACATGTCGCTACGTTTGCCGTAGCCCTTTTCGGAAATGGTTACTGCTTCCAAACCTTCGCGAACGATGGCCATATCCACAACGTAGTCGCCTTCGGCAAGCTCGATGGACTTGACACCTTGAGCTTCGCGACCCATGTTGCGAACGTCACTTTCGGCAAAGCGGATGCACTTACCTTGGTGTGTAGCAACGATAATTTCGTCATCGCCAGTTGTCATATCCACACCGATAAGTTCGTCACCTTCCACCAAGGAGATGGCAATTTTACCAGTTTTGCGAATGGACTCGAACTCGGCAAGGTCTGTCTTTTTGATGAGACCATTGCGTGTTGCCATAACAAGGTTGCCTGTGCTATCCTCCTTACGTGGGATAACGGCAGTTACCTTTTCGCCAGAATCAAGTTGAAGAAGGTTTACAATTGCACGACCACGAGCTGTGCGTTCTGCCTCGGGAACTTCGTAGCCCTTGATGCAGTACACCTTGCCACGACTTGTAAAGAACAACAAATCGTCGTGAGTGTTTGTGATAAACATGTTGGTTACAAAGTCCTCTTCGCGAGGTTTGTGAGCTGTTACGCCCTTGCCACCACGTTTTTGTGTGCGGTACTCGGCAACTGGCAAACGCTTGATGTAGCCAAGGTGTGTCATGGAAATTACAACGTCTTCCTTTTCGATAAGGTCGCCAATGTCGATTTCCGAGTAGTCGGTGCAAATTTCTGTACGACGAGATGTGCCATACTTTGTTTTTACTTCAATAAGTTCGTTCTTGACAATTTCTTCGATACGTGCAGGTGTTGCCAAAATGTCTTTGAGGTCGGCAATCAATGCTGCAAGTTGAGCAAGTTCGTTGCGGAGTGTTTCCACTTCCAAGTGGGTAAGACGAGAAAGCTTCATTTCCAAAATTGCATTGGATTGGCGTTCGCTCAAACCAAACTCTTGCATCAAAGCTTGGTGAGCAGATTGTCTGTCCGCACTGCCCTTGATAATTTCGATAACGCGGTCGATGTTGTCTAGCGCAATTACCAAACCTTCGATGATGTGGTAGCGGTCTTCGGCCTTTTCCAAATCGTATTGTGTACGACGTGTTACAACTTCCTTTTGGTGAGCGTTGTAGTGAACAAGGATTTCCTTCAAGGACAAAATCTTTGGTTCGCCATCCGCAAGAGCCAACAAAATGATACCATCGCTAACTTGAAGTTGGCTGTGCTTGAACAATGTGTTAAGCACCACTTGAGCGTTAGCATCACGCTTGAGCTCGAACACGATACGCATACCATGGCGGTCGGATTCGTCACGAATGTCGGAAACGCCTTCCACACGCTTGTCCTTGACCATATCGGCAATGCTTGCGATAAGCTTGGACTTGTTAACTTGGTAAGGAAGCTCTGTTACGATGATACGTTCGCGACCGTTGTGTTCTTCAATTTCCGTCTTGGCACGAACCAAAACGCTACCCTTACCAGTTTTGTAAGCATTGCGAACGCCCACGCGACCCATCATGATACCACCTGTTGGGTAGTCTGGAGCGGGGATGTATTTCATCAAGTCCTCAACGGAGATTTCGGGGTTTTCCATAACGGCAATTGCGCCATCAATAACTTCCGAAAGGTTGTGAGGAGGAATGTTTGTTGCCATACCAACGGCAATACCATCGGCACCGTTAACCAACAAGTTGGGAAAACGGCTTGGCAATACCACTGGTTGCATCAAAGTGTTATCAAAGTTGGGGTAGTAGTCTACTGTGTTTTTGTCAATTTCGCGGAGCATTTCGCTTGCAATCTTGGACAAACGAGCTTCGGTGTAACGTTGAGCAGCGGCTGGGTCGCCATCCACACTACCAAAGTTACCTTGGCCATCAACAAGTGGGCAACGAATGGAAAAGTCTTGAGCCAAGCGAACAAGCGCTTCGTACACGGCAGAGTCACCGTGAGGGTGGTACTTACCCAAAACGTCACCAACGATACGCGCGCATTTGCGGTATGGCTTGTCGTTGTACAAGTTGAGTTCGCCCATTGCGTACAAAATACGACGGTGAACGGGCTTCAAACCATCGCGTACATCGGGAATAGCACGAGATACGTTAACTGCCATCGCGTAGGAGATAAAGGACTTTTTCATTTCGTCTTCCATCTTGATGGGCTTAACTTTGGTTGTAGCTAGCGCTTGAATATAGTCAATGTTGATATGTTCATCTTTTTTTGCCATTGTAATACACCTCCTATACGTCAAGTTCGTCTACAAGTTTAGCGTTTTCTACGATAAACTCGCGTCTAAGTTCTGGGTCGTCGCCCATAAGCAAGGAAACAATTTGGTCTGCTTCCATTGCGTCTTCCATTGTTACACGCAACATAACGCGTGTTGCAGGGTTCATTGTTGTTTCCCAAAGTTGGTCGGCGTTCATTTCGCCAAGACCTTTGTAGCGGGATACTTCCACACCTTTACTACCAAGTTCAGCAAGTTTTGCATCGCGTTCTTCGTCGCTAAATGCGTAGTACTCTTGCTTGTTTTTGGTGATGCGGTAAAGTGGTGGTTGAGCAATGTACACGTGACCTTGCTCGATAAGTGGGCGCATAAAGCGGAAGAAGAAAGTGATAAGCAAAATGCGAATGTGGCTACCATCGACGTCGGCATCGGTCATGCAGGTGATGCGGTCGTAACGGAGCTTGCTAACATCGCAATCAGCACCCATACCGCAACCAAATGCGGTGATCATGGACTTGATTTCTTCGTTTTCCAACGCGCGGGAAAGACGTGCTTTTTCTACGTTCAAGATCTTACCACGAAGTGGCAAAATTGCTTGGAAACGGCGGTCACGGCCGGATTTTGCTGTACCGCCAGCGGAGTCACCTTCGACAAGGTAGATTTCGCAGTTCTTTGGATCGCGGTCGGAGCAATCGGCAAGTTTGCCTGGCAAGGATGCACTTTCCAAAACGCCCTTGCGTGTTAGTTCGCGTGCTTTGCGTGCTGCATCACGAGCGCGTTGAGCAACGACCGACTTCATAACCAATTCCTTGGCTTCCTTGGGGTTTTCCTCCAAGAATGTTGCAAGTTCTTCGGTAACAACGCGAGTAACTGCTGTGCGCATTTCGGAGTTGCCAAGTTTTGTTTTTGTTTGACCTTCAAACTGTGGGTTCTCGAGCTTTACGCTGATGATTGCAACCAAGCCTTCGCGACAATCTTCGCCGGAGAGTTTTTCGCTTTCCTTCAAAAGATTCATCTTGTGGCCGTACTCGTTGATAACCTTTGTCAACGCTGCTTTGAAACCATCCAAGTGAGCGCCACCCTCTTCGGTGTTGATGTTGTTTGCATAAGCATGGACAACTTCGGTGTAGGAATCGTTAAATTGAAGGGCAATTTCGATTTGGCCTTCCTTTACGGCTCTGTCGATGTACAAAGGTTGAGCAAAGATTGTTGTTTTTGCCTTGTTGTAGTTTTCTACAAACTCGGCAAGACCACCTTGGTAGCAGAAAGTTTCGTTACGTTCGCGTTCGGCACGTTCGTCACGAAGGTTGATTGTGATACCCTTGTTGAGGTATGCAACTTCGCGCAAGCGAGACTTGAGACGGTCATACTCCCACTCGCAAGTTTCGAAGATTTGGTCATCTGGCATAAATGTTACCTTTGTGCCAGTTGTTGTAGCTTCGCCAACAACCTCCAATCTGCCTTGTGGAACACCGCGCTTGTACTTTTGGTAGTGATGTTTGCCATCTTGGTCAACTTCGACAACAAGCCACTCGGACAAAGCATTTACGCAGGAAAGACCTACGCCATGCAAACCACCGGAAATCTTGTAGCCACCGCCACCAAACTTACCGCCGGCGTGAAGTTTTGTTAGGCAAAGTTCCACAGCGGAAACGCCTTCCTTTTTGTGGATACCGCATGGAATACCGCGACCATCGTCTGCAACAGTCAAGCTACCATCGGCATTGATGATAACGTAGATGTTGTTGCAGTAGCCGGCAAGTGCTTCGTCGATGGAGTTATCGACAATTTCGATTGCCAAGTGATGCAAGCCTTTGACGTCGGTTGAGCCAATGTACATACCTGGGCGTTTGCGAACAGGCTCCAAACCCTCTAGCACTTGAATTTGCTCTTCGCCATAGTTGTTTTGTTGTGGCATAGTTTACCTCCTGATGTGTGGGAAAATATCTTGTAAATGGGTGCCAATTTTTTGCATTTGCACCTGTGATAATTGTTGCATTATATTTATATATATTATATCATATACTTAAATAAATGTACAATATTTTACAGCACTTTTCTGCAACTTTTTGTGGTGCATATCGTTTTGAGGGCGTCATTGCCAATTTTAGGGGAAATAGACCATTTTTTGAGCAAATGGTCGGCGCGCCCTAAACTTTGCTCTAAAGGGGCGCAAACAATGTTTTTACAATAGTTGAAAAATACCAAAAAATGTGGTATAATGTTTTGTAGATGGCAAAATTTTTGCCTTTGATTAGCAAATTTTACTGCAAGCAATGAGCCAATTTTTCAACAAATGCACCGCCTTTTGCAAAGGGAAAAACTCCCGCAAAAACCATTCGTTCTAAAGAGCAAAGCAAGCAGTAAATTGACACAAAAGTAACCACACGTTTTTAGCAAAAATCGCACCACGTGTGCACAAAAATTTGCAAAAAAATGGCAATCAAAACAATCCACCAAAACCAAAGGAAACAACATGAAGGTAACACAAATTCAACTGACAAACTACCGCAATCTTGCGCAACAAAAAGTTGTGCTTGGTGGCGGTCTAAATATCTTTGTTGGGGACAACGCTCAAGGTAAAACCAACCTTGTAGAGAGCGTCTATTTGTGTTGCATTGGAAAATCCCCCCGCACCGACAAGGACAAGGATTTGGTTAGATGGGGAGAACAAAATGCCTTTGTAAAAGTAAACTACAACTGCCGTTATGGCGATGGCGAAATTGCCATTGATCTACGAACCCAAGGCAAAAAACAAATTGCCGTAAACAGCGTGCCCATCACAAAAATGGCGGAGTTGATGGGGTATCTAAACTGCATCTACTTTTCCCCAAACGAGATAAAAATCATTTCCCAATCCCCCGCGGAAAGACGCAGATTTTTGGATATTGACCTGTGCCAAACGGACAAAAACTACTTTTACAGTTTGCAACGATTCAACAAGGCACTTGCGCAACGCAACATCTTGTTGAAGTCGGCACAAAGCGTGGAGCAACTACGCGAAACTGTGTTTGTTTGGGACGAGCAAATTGCCGAAGAGGGTGCACGTATCGTGGCAAAACGCAAGGCCTTTTGCGAAAAACTGAAGGTTTACGCAAAGCGTTGTCACGAAAAGTTGACGGACGGCAAGGAAACACTTGAACTAAGCTACGTTACACAAATTGATGGCGAAAGCGTAAAGGATTTGGCACAAAACTACTTGCAACTTTTGCAAAAAGGATTGGAAAAGGACTTCAACTTGCGCCACACATCCATTGGCTGTCAGCGTGACGATATCTGCCTAAAAATCAACGGCGTGGACGTCAGGAGCTTTGGTAGCCAAGGACAACTAAGAACCACCGCATTGTCGCTTAAGCTTGCCGAGTTGATGATATTTAAGGATATCATTGGCGAATACCCTGTGCTTTTGCTGGATGACGTACTTAGCGAACTGGACTACGACCGCCAAAAACGCCTGCTCCACTTTGACAAGCGATTGCAAATTTTGCTTACCACCGCAACGGAAATCCCACAAGAACTGCTTGGGGAGTGCAAGCAATTTGTGATAACAAACGGCGTTTGTAGGGAAAAATAGTTTGTGATACTCAAAGCGGACAAACACTTAGTTGCGTTCGACTTTGGCACTAACCAAATGGTGTTTGCCGAGAAAAACAATATAAATACAAAAAGACAACCGAAATTGGTTGTCTTTTTTTGTTTACATTGAATATTGGTAGGTGCAAAACCACTTTGGCTAAACAATGCACGTTGTAGTTTTTTTAGCAAATCGCTTATGCATGCCAATTTTTGCGCAGACGGTCTGCAAAACAAAGTGCATTGTGGCGGAAAATCAAGCTTAGATGCCGTTTAAGCTCAAAAAGGAATCACCACAACAGCAGTTGTTGCCGTTGTTGTTCCAACCGCTACGGCCATTGTTGCATCCAAGGTTTTTTAGGTAGCAATTCAATAACATGATAACAAAGGCAATGGTCAGCCCCGTTGTTAGCGAAAGACGCCTGTTATCCCTGTCCAAAACGGCGTACAACAACAATAGATACAAAAGACTTTTGGTAAGATTCATGTTTTCCCCCTTGATTTTGATTTTTTACAAAGCGCATCTAGCCACCAAATTTTGCCGTGGCAAACATACTGCAACTGGATGTTTTACCTTTGTATGTCAAAAGTTTTTCAACTTTGCCAAAGATTGTTTTTACCCTACAATATGCTTGATTTTTCGACATTGTGACAAATGTACAATTTTTGTTGTAAAAAGGTACAACCTGTAACAATATACTTGGGGGAAATGATATTTATGCTACAAGCCACACCACAAATTTTGGACGATTTGGATAGTTACCTTCCAACACAAAAGGACACAACAAAGATTGCGCAATTTTTTGCACTGCTTGCCGACCAAACAAGGGTAAGGCTACTTTCCGCATTGGCCATTAGTCCACTTTGCGTCACAGATTTATCTCGTGTGCTGGGACTCAACCAAACAACGGTATCACATCAGTTGCGACTGCTTCGCGACGTGGGCATTGTGGAAACCAAGCGCGACGGCAAAATCATCCAGTACAAAATTGCCAATCCCAAAATAAACGAAATTTTGCTTGTGGGTGTGGAATACTTGGGCTATTGACTTGCGAGCGCAACTGTGATACAATTTGTAGACACAAAACAGTTGTGGGAAATGCTAAGTTTGCAAAACAAATCTGCTCCACAACGACAAACAAACCAAGCAAAAAGGTGCAAATTTGCAATACGTATCCGCGAAAAATGCACCAAGGAGGCACCATGTACAAGAATATTATTTTTGACGTCTACGGCACAATGATTGACGTGTGGACGGACGAACAAGATGTCGCAACTTGGCAAACTGTTGCGAATTTGATGGATTTTTACGGGGTAAATTTGCTACCCGAGCAAATAAAAGTGATGTTTTTTGAAGGATGCCAAAAGCAAATTACCCAAGGCAAAAAACGTTACGACTACCCCGAAATTGACGTTGTGAAGGTGTTTTACGACATATTGGAAAGCCAAAAACTTGGTTGCAAAACAAAGGCAACATTTTTGACACATGCCTTTCGTGTGGCATCAACAAGAAAGTTGCAACTGTTTGACAACGTTTTGCAAACACTTGCAAAACTCAAAAAGGCGGGCAAAAAGTTGTACATTCTTTCCAACGCGCAAGCAAGCTTTACCCAGTTTGAACTGAAAAAGCTAGGTCTACCAAAGTACTTCAATGGAATTGTGCTTTCCTCCAAGTACGGCGTGGCAAAACCAAGCGCAAAGTTTTTTGATATCATTTTTGATAAATACCACATTGAAAAGAGTGATTGCATCTACATCGGCAACGATTTGCACAGCGACATTTTGGGTGCAAACAATGCGGGCATCGACAGTATTTGGTTGAATACTGGACACCTCACTAACGATACTGAGCACACCCCCACCTACACCATTGACGATGGCGACTTTGCAAAAATTTGCGACATCCTCTTGTGATACGCATCACGTAGCAATTCCAACAACCTTGTTGACATCAAAAAAAAGACCTCACAATTTGTGAGGTCTTTTGTTTTGAGTATTTGCAATACTTTTAGATTACTTGAGACGTGCTTGACGTACAGCGTGATCCCAACCAGCAATGAGTTCGCCACGTCTTTCAGCTGTCATGTGAGGTTTGAACACTCTGTCAATTTCGATGTTGGAACGAATATCTTCGATATCTTGCCAGTAACCCATCATCAAGCCTGCAAGGTATGCAGCACCAAGAGCTGTAACTTCGACAACCTTTGGACGAATAACTTCGGCATTCAAGATGTCGGATTGGAATTGCATCAAGAAGTTGTTTGCAGATGCACCACCGTCTACGCGAAGAGATGTGATATCTGCGCCAGAGTCCTTCTTCATTGCGTTTACAAGGTCGTAAACTTGGTAGTCGATAGCTTCCAAAGCTGCACGAACAAAGTGATCCTTGTTTGTACCACGAGTGATACCAACAAC
>JAZRHU010000020.1:0-17122 GCA_045644945.1 Candidatus Fimimonas sp.
ACACAACGTTGCTTGCTTCAAAAAGCAAATGGCACGTTTTATCGATGTAGACAATGCAATTTTTGTAGATAACGGCGATTGGCTTTTGGATCTCAACTACATCGACTTCCTTCGCGAAATTGGCACATGCTTCTCCGTAAACAAGATGCTCACAGCCGAGTGCTACAAGCAACGTATGGAAAAGGGCCTCACCTTCCTCGAATTCAACTACATGCTCATGCAAGCATACGACTTTTTGCACCTCAATCGCACCTACGGTTGCACGTTGCAACTTGGTGGCGACGACCAATGGAGCAACATGATTGCCGGTATGGATTTGGTTCGCCGTAAGGAACAAAAGGTTGCTTATGCCGCAACGTTCACACTTCTTACCACATCCGAAGGCAAAAAGATGGGCAAAACTGCAAAAGGTGCCGTTTGGCTTGATGCAGAAAAAACCTCCCCATACGATTTCTTCCAATACTGGCGCAATGTGGAAGACGACCGCGTTGCAATGTGCATGAATTTGCTCACATTTATGGACGTGGAAGAAATCCGTGAACTCACAGCTCACAACGACCAACGTATGAACGCTGCCAAGGAACGCCTTGCTTACGAAATCACAGCAATCGTTCACGGTAACGAAGTTGCTGACGAAGTTTTGAAGCAAGTTCGCGCAGCATTCTCTGCCGATGTGGAAAACATGCCTGTTGTAGAAATTGAAAACCCAACAAACATCATCGACATTTTGGTAAAAACTGGCCAATGCAAATCCAACGGCGAAGCTCGTCGTTTGGTAGAAGGCGGTGGCGTTTCCGTAAACGATACAAAAATCACAGCTCCATCTTGGACATTGCCACAAGAAGCAATCGACAAGGGCGAGTTTGTTTTGCACAAGGGTAAAAAAGTTCACCTTCGCGTAGTTATCAAGTAATGAAAGAGTACACAACAATTCAAGGGGACAACACCGTAGAAATTGTCATCGAAAAATCCCGCTTTATCGCAACGGCCATTCACGTGGACAGTGTGGAAGAGGCGCAAGAGTTTGTTGCCTCAAAGCGCAAAAAGCACTTTGATGCCACCCACAACTGCTACGGCTATATCATTGGCGACAAGGCCAAGTTTTCCGACGATGGCGAGCCCCAAGGCACCGCCGGTATGCCCATTTACGAGTGCATCAAAAACAGCAAAATCGACCGCGTTTGTGTGGTGGTAACAAGATACTTTGGTGGTATCAAGCTTGGCGCAGGCGGACTTGTTCGTGCATACTCTGGCAGTTGTGCCGAAGCACTTAAAAGTGCCACCAAGGTGCACATGACCGACTGTACCATTGCCGAAGTGGTGGTGGACTACTCACTACTAAAGGGTCTAAGAAAGGTGCTTGCTGGCAAGGTCATCGAAAAGGACGTCGTTTGGGAGGACAAAGTGCGCCTTGTGCTACTTTTCCCAACAGTTTCCTTCGATACTATTTCACACATAGTAACGGAAAACACCCTTGGCAAGTGCATTTTGGCCAAAAAAGAGCAACTTTTGTGCCACTACGAGCAAAAGTAGCCCTTCAAATGTAATTGTCGTAAAAGCCTCTCACGATGGGCGCGACGCGTTAAGCAAACAGTCCATTGGACTGTTTGTAGCCAAAGCGGGGAGCAATCTATGATTGCGACCGGGGCCGAAGACTAGCATGCGTAGCATGACGGAGAGGGCTAACTTAACCAACCATTTTGTGGTCCAATCTTATCAAAACACTCAACAACAAATCAAGTAGGTAACCATGGCAAAAATTCAATTTAAACCATCAACTATGCTTGGCCCATTGCCCGCAGTTATGGTGTCTTGTGGAGACATGCAAAACTCCAACATCATCACAATTGCTTGGGTGGGCATTGCTTGCTCTCAACCAACCCGTGTGTACATTTCCGTACGCCCCGAAAGATACTCTCACCACCTAATCAAGGATAGTGGCGAGTACGTTATCAACCTCACAAGCGAAAAACTTTTGCCCGCTTGCGACTACTGCGGTATCCGTAGCGGAAGAGATATCGACAAGTTTGCGGAAATGAAGCTCACCAAACAGCAAGGCACAGTGGTGTCCGCTCCTATGATTGCGGAAAGTCCAGTTAGCCTCGAGTGCAAGGTCTTTGACGTAATTTCCCTTGGCTCCCACGACATGTTTCTTGCTGACGTTGTAGCGGTGCACGCAGATGAAAGCATCGTGGACGAAAACGGCAAAATCGACTTTGCCCTTGCTCGCCTGGTTAACTACCAACATGGCGACTACTACCGCACAGGCCGTCAACTTGGACGCTTTGGCTTTGCTGCCCAACGCAAATTTATTGCCAAACACGGCAAAGGTTTGGACGTGGACATGTCCAAAGCCACATTGACCAAGCGCGCCCCAAACAAGAAAAAGTAATTTTGATATTTTCTCACAAAATCCATAATTTTTGCCACAAAAAGGCACAATTCCTACCAAAATCAGCGAAATTTACGCTAAAATAGATATATTTTCAAAATGAATCTTCAAAACTTAAACAAACAACAACTCGATGCCGTAACTGCGCCCCTTGGCCCAACTTTGGTGTTGGCTGGTGCTGGCTCCGGCAAAACAAGAGTGCTAACAAACCGCATCATGTATCTTGTAAAGGAGTGCGGAGTTAGTCCCTCCAACGTGCTTGCAATCACATTTACCAACAAAGCGGCCAACGTAATGAAAAACCGCTAGATGGAGTTTGATTGCAACACGCAATTCATGCACATCTCCACAATCCACTCATTTTGTGCAAGTGTTTTGCGCAGGGAGGCGCAAGAGCTAGATCGCAACTCCAACTTTTCCATCTACACCGAGGACGAAAAGCACTCCATGCTGAAAAAGATTGTCAAGCAGGCTCTTGACGATGGCGATGCAAAAATGGCAGATAGCTTTGGCGAGTGCATTTCCAACATCAAAAACAACGCTCCCGACCTTGTGGAAAGCGACTTGCTTGTTCAAAGCGAAACGGACGAGTATCTAATGACCGTTTTGGAAGAACTGCAAAAAGCCACCCAAGCGGAAGATACCGAAACGTTGGTCAACATCATTCAAGAGTACAATCGTCGCATGGCGGAAAACAACGCTTTGGACTTCGATGACCTACTTTACTACGTCCACAAAATCTTTTCCACAAACCCACAAATTTTGCAAAAGTACCGCGAAAGATACCAATTTGTGCTCATTGACGAGTTCCAAGACGTCAACAAAGTTCAATACCAAATTTTCAAGATGCTTGCAAGCGAACACGGCAACATCTTTGTGGTGGGCGATGACGACCAATCCATTTACAGTTGGCGTGGTGCCGACCCATTGAACTTCAAAAAGTTCGAGCAAGATTTCCCCACTTGCAAAATTTTCAAACTTGAACAAAACTATCGTTCAACCAAAGCTATTTTGAACGTAGCAAACAATATAATTGCATCCAACTCCAACCGCTACGAAAAGGTGCTTTTTACCGATAACTCTCAAGGCGTAAAACCTCAAATCTATTCGGCAAGTGACGAGCGTGTGGAAGCAAACTATGTTTGCGAGCAAATTCGCAACTTGCGTTATCTTGGCAACTATCGCTTTAAGGATTTTGCCATTTTGATGCGCATCAATGCCCTTTCTCGTGCCTTCGAGCAAGAACTTTTGCGTTATCGCATCCCTTACAAGGTGTTTGGTGGATTCAAGTTCTTCGAGCGCAAGGAAATCAAGGATATCCTTGCCTACTTGCGACTTATCAACAACCCAGCCGATTCCGAAGCATTTTTCCGTGCTATCAACGTGCCGGTAAAACGTGGCATTGGCGACACAACCTTGTCTAAACTTGCAGGCCTTTCCGCCGACTACGGCATGAGCATCATCGATGTAATATCGGATGAACGCAATTTGGAAATTTTCAACAAGCCAACTCGCGCAAAACTGTTGGATTTCTACAAGCTCATCGACGAAATGATGGAGCTTGCCAAAACAACCACCGTTGCCAAGTTTGTACACGTGTTGTTGGACGTGTTGGAAGTACGCAAGGTGTACTCCAGCATGGACGAGGAAGACCGTGCTCTCAACATCGACCAATTCGAGCAATCGGTAATTGATTTCCAAAACTCCGATCCAGGCGCAAGTTTGGCCGACTACCTTCAAACAGTAAGCCTCTCTGCCGATATTGACGAAGCAAACAATGGCGACTACGTCACAATTGCAACAATTCACGCTGTCAAAGGCTTGGAGTACAAAACTGTGTTTGTGGTAGGCCTCGAAGATGGTATTTTCCCAACTTCACGCGCAACCTATTCTCAACTTGGCATGCAAGAGGAACGTCGTCTTATGTACGTTGCCGTTACTCGTGCGGAAGAACGATTGTACCTAACACGTGCAAGCTCACGCTTTATGTATGGCCAACGCAAAAACACATTGGCAAGCAGATACTTCTCCGAAGTAAAGCAAATGCTTACTCCCGTCCGTCCACCTTCCACCGAAAGGCAACTCGCGGACGACAGTTATCTCGACAGACTCAACCTTCAACCCACCCAAAAACCAGCTAACACAGGCAAAACAACCAGTCAAATCAAGCAATTCAAGGTGGGACAAATGGTGGAACACGCCACATTTGGCAAAGGTATGATTTTGCGTATGGCGGGCGACATTGCCGATGTCATTTTCGAGTCGGTTGGCAAAAAGTCCCTAAATATCCGCTTTGCTCCACTAAAAATCCTTCAATAGTAGGGCAAGCAAAACAAAGTAAAAACTAATCTCAACTAAAGGTGTTTGTAACCATGACAATGCAACAAATGGTAAAACAACTAAATACATGGGCGCACGAGTACTACGTTTTGGACAATCCAACCGTACCCGATACCACCTACGATGCTCTCTACGACCAACTTGTTCTGTTGGAAAAGCAAACAGGTGTGGTTTTGCCGGACAGTCCCACAAGACGTGTCGGTGGCGAACCACTCAAAAACTTTGTGCAACACACACATCGCAAGCGCTTGTACAGTTTGGACAAGGTGCAAAGTTTTGGCGAACTAAGTGAGTGGGTTGCCAAGGTGCAAAAGGAACTTGGCCAAGTGGAGTTCTCCGTCGAGCTCAAGTACGATGGCCTAACCATCAATGCCACCTACGAAAACGGCATTTTGGTGGGCGCATCCACTCGTGGCAATGGTGTAGTGGGCGAAGACGTTACCGAGCAGGTAAAAACCATTCGCACAGTACCACTTACCATCCCATTTGATGGCGTGTGCGAACTGCAAGGCGAAGGCATCATGAAGCTTTCCCAACTGGCAAAGCACAACCAAAAGCACCCCAACGATACTTTGAAAAACGCGCGTAACGCAGCAGCGGGAGCAATCCGTAACCTCAACCCAAAGGTAACTGCCGAACGCAACTTGGATGTAATTTTCTACTCCGCAGGCTACACCGAAGGGCTAAATTGCCAAAGCCAAACGGAACTTGTTGGTTTTTTGAAGGACTGTGGCATGCTTACAAACTATGTTTTTGAAACGGCTCGCAGTTTTGAGGAAATTCGTGCCATTATCGAAAACATCGGTCAAATGCGCAGTTCCCTCGACTTTTTGATTGATGGTGTTGTAATCAAGGTAAACGACTTTGCTCTTCGCGAAGAACTTGGCTACACCGACAAATTCCCCAAGTGGGCAGTTGCCTACAAGTTCGATGCCGAGCAAGTAACAACCACTTTGCAAGATGTCGACTGGCAAGTGGGCCGTACAGGCAAGCTCACTCCAGTAGCGTTGCTCGAGCCAGTTGAACTTTGTGGTGCAACCATCAAACGTGCAACCTTGAACAACTTTGGCGACATCACCCGCAAAAAATTGCACAAAAACGCACTTGTGTTCATCCGCCGAAGCAACGATGTCATTCCGGAAGTTCTTGGTTCCGCGGAGGAAACTGGCGACGTTATTTTGAAACCAACAACCTGCCCCGCGTGTGGTAGTGCATTGACGGAAGTGGGCGCACACTTGTTCTGCACAAATGCCAGCCATTGCATTCCACAAATTGTCCAACGCATTTCTCACTACTGCTCCAAAAATGCCTGCGATATCGACGGCATCAGCGAAAAAACTGTGGAAGCACTGGTTGCCAACCTCGGTGTAACGTCCGTTGCAGATTTGTATTCCTTGACGGAAAACGACCTTGCCTTGTTAGATGGCTTCAAGACAAAGAAAATCCAAAACACATTAAATGCGCTAAAAGAGAGCAAAAACGTCAAACTTGCACAATTTATCTTTGCCCTTGGTTTGGACAACGTTGGTAGTGTAACCGCCAAAGATTTGGCCTCCAAGTATGGTAGTGTAGATGCCCTTTCCAAAGCAACTGCCGAAGAGCTAACTCAAATTGACGGCATTGGCGATATTGTTGCCGAAGGTATCGTTCAATACTTTGCCGAAGAGGAAAACCTCAAAATCATCTCTCGCTTGAAGGAAATTGGTATCAATCCAACCTACCAAGTAGAGGAAAAAGTTGGCGTTTTCACCGGCAAAAAGGTAGTACTAACAGGCAGTCTTGCCAACTTTACTCGTAGCCAAGCGCAAAAGCTCATCGAAGAGAACGGTGGCGAAATTTCCGCATCGGTATCCAAGTCTGTTAACCTTGTTGTTGCAGGCACAGATGCTGGTAGCAAGCTAACAAAAGCGCAAAATTTGGGCATCGAAATCATCGATGAACAAACTTTCCAACAATTACTAAATTTATAAGTGAATTTTGCAACAAAATTTTTCATTTTTCTTGAAATATGCAGGAAAAAGTGGTATAATATTCAGTTGTAAATGGTCAAAAATTCCTCAAAAACAGGCATTTTTGCAACTTTTTTGAAACAATATTGCAAAACTAAATTAGCTAACAAAACGGAGTCAGTATGAAAAGTATGACAGGCTACGGCAAGGCGGTTGTCGCAAGAGACGGCCGAGAACTTACCGTCGAACTAAAAAGTGTAAATCACCGCTTTTTGGATATCTCCACAAAGATTCCTCGTGCGTTCATTGCTCACGAAGATGTTATTCGTAGTGGAATTTCCAAAGTGCTTTCTCGTGGACACATCGATGTGTTCATCAACTACAAACTTGATGGCGAAACTAACAAAGTTGTAACCATCGATATGGCGCTTGCGCAAGGCTATGTGGATAGTGTTGCAAAGCTTGCCGAGGTCTACCCACAACTTCGCAACGATTTTTCCATCAATACCCTTATCAAAAGTCCCGAAGTAATGAGCTTGGAGCAAGCAGAGGACGATCAACAAATCATTCGCGAAATGCTTGCCGAAGCAGTTGATTTGGCGGTTGCAAACCTCAATGCTATGCGCGAGGTGGAAGGCAACAAGTTGCGCGTGGATCTATTGAACAAGATTGCAACAGTGGAACAACTTCTTGGCAAGGTAAAGGAGTATGCGCCACAAGTAGCTGCGCAATACCGCGAAAAGTTGCAAGCTCGCGTACAAGAGGCACTTCAAAGTGTGGAACTCGACCAAAACAAACTTGCCAACGAAGTATGCTTCTTTGTGGACAAATCTTGCATTGACGAGGAAATCACCCGTCTTACAAGCCACATCGCGCATGCACGCGAAATTTTGGCATTGGAAGAGCCCGTTGGACGCAAACTTGATTTTTTGGTACAAGAGTTCAACCGCGAAACCAACACAATTTGTAGCAAATCTAGCTACTTGGAACTTACTAACACAGCATTGGCAATGAAAAACGAAATCGAAAAGATTCGTGAACAAGTACAAAATCTAGAGTAATACACATACGAGAGGAAAAATATCATGGAACAAAACAAACAAGGTAAATTGATCATTATTTCCGGACCAAGTGGTGCAGGCAAAGGAACAATCTGCGCAGAACTTATGAAGCAAATGCCCGACCTTATCATGTCTCGCTCTGCAACCACTCGTGCCCCAAGACCAAACGAACGCAAAAATCGCAGTTACTTCTTCGTATCTACGGAAACTTTCTTGGAAATGGTACGCAACAACGAATTGTTGGAGTACGATCAACACTTCGAAAACTACTACGGCACCCCAAAAAAGTTTGTTTTGGATATGCTTAGATTTGGCAAGGACGTTATTTTGGAAATCGAAGTTAACGGCGCTTTGCAAGTAAAGCAAAACTATCCCGATAGCATCTTGTTCTTTATCGAAGCACCAAGCGAACAAGCAATCTACGAGCGCCTCAAGAAGCGTGGCACCGAGTCGGAGGAAAAAATCCAAATCCGCATGGCGCGCAACAAGTTGGAACTCGCTCAACGTCACAAGTACGACTACTGCATCATGAACGACGACGTAGACCGTGCCGTGGCAGAAATCATCGACATTTTGAAAACAAGGAGATAAATCACAATGGTAAACAAACCTTCTATCGACAAATTGACAGCTAAAGCAGGCGACAAATACACACTTTGCTGTGTGATTGCAAAACGCGCAAAGCAACTCAACAACAACCCAGATAACCCACAACACTTCAAGGCCATCTCTACTGCTGCAAACGAATTTATGGATGGCGAAACAGAACTCAAAGACTAATGAAACTTTCTAACAAAAACATCGTAATTGGTATCACAGGCGGAATTGCTGTGTACAAGGTATGTCAAGTGGTGCGCTCTTTCAAAAAGTTGGGCGCAAACGTGGATGTCATCATGACGGAACACGCAACGGAGTTTGTTTCCCCACTTACATTCGAAACACTTTCCAACCGCCCTGTGGTAACAGATATGTTCCGCCGTGCCGACCATTGGGAAGTGGAGCACATTTCCCTTGCAAAAAAGGCGGATTTGTTCGTGGTGTGCCCAGCAACTGCCAACATTGTTGGTAAGTATGCCCTTGGCATTGCCGATGATATGCTCTCCACAACGCTGATGGCAACAAAAGCGCCTGTGGTAATTTGTCCTGCAATGAACACCAACATGTACAAAAGCGACTCTTTCAACGCAAACTTGCAAACTTTGCGTGATCGTGGTGTGCACGTTGTAAATGCTGGTAGCGGATTTTTGGCATGTGGCGACACAGGCGACGGTCGTATGGCCGAGCCGGAGGAAATTGTTGCCTACTGCGAAAAACTTCTTTGCCCACTTTACGACCTCGAAGGCAAAAAAGTGCTTGTAACTTGTGGCGCAACAATGGAAAAGCTGGATGATGCACGCTACATCACAAACTTCTCCAGTGGCAAAATGGGCTCGGCAATCGTGCACGAAGCTTTGAATCGCGGTGCGGAAGTAACAGTAATTTTGGGCAAACATAGTGTTGCAATTGACAGTCGTGCAAACGTTGTCAACGTCACAACCACCCAAGACATGTATGACGAAACCGTGTCCCGCGTGGAAAGTCACGATATCATCATCATGGCTGGTGCGCCTTGCGACTACCGTCCAGAAGTCTTTTCACAAAGCAAAATCAAAACGGAAAACCTAACTATCAAGTTTGTCAAAAACCCCGATATTGCCCAAAAGGTGGGCCAAATCAAGGGGGACAAGTTCTTGTGCGTATTTTCCGCCGAAACGGACAATGGTCTAGCCAACGCAACAGCAAAACTCATCAAGAAAAACGCAAATTTGTGCGTTCTTAACGACGTAAAAAACAACGACGTCTTTGGAAGCGACACCAACGTTGTAACACTTGTAACAGCGCTTGGTCACACCGACTACCCCAAGCTTTCCAAGACGGAAGTTGCTAACATAATTCTTAACAAGGCAATAGGTAAATGATTTATTCTGTAATTGTAGATATTTCCGCAAGTGAAGTTGATAGAATTTTCGACTACGAAGGTCAAGGCTACACCGTTGGTTCAAGGGTGCTAGTCAATTTTGCCAACAGACAAACGGAAGGCTACATTGTAGAAGAAAAGCTAACTACCGATTGCCCACCGGAAAAACTAAAATCCATCCTTCGTCCATTGGACGATTACCCTGTCATTTCCCAAGAGCTGTTGCAACTTGGCGCCTTTATGCGCAAGGAGTACCACCTCAAATGGGTGGACGTTTTGCGTCTGTTCATTCCTGCGGAAATGCGTGGCAATCGTGTTAAAGAGCTTGTCAAAAAGCAAGCTGTTTTAACAAACGACAACTTGGACGAAATTCTTTCGTCACTAAAACCCAATGCCATCAAGCAAAGGGATTTGGTGACTTTTTTGCACGCAAATGGTGCAACCCTTTGCGAAAAACTCAACAACCAATTTGGTAACGGCGCTTTGAAATCTCTTGTGGAAAAGGGCTTTGTGGAAGTGCACCAAATCACAGTAAAACGCACCCCTTACAAAGGACTTGCACAAACGGAGCAACCAAAGCACGACTTGGTTGTTGCCCAACAAAATGCTGTGGACACAATCCTTGGCAATCGTCAAGGCAAATTTTTGTTGCATGGCGTAACTGGCAGTGGCAAAACAGAGGTGTACCTAACCATCATCGAAAAATTGGTGGCGGAAGGCAAGTCTTGCATCATGCTTGTGCCGGAAATTTCTCTTACACCCAACATGCTCCGTCAACTTCGCAATCGCTTTGGCGACAATGTTGCTCTACTTCACAGCGGACTTTCCGTAGGCGAACGTTTTGATGAGTGGCTAAGGCTCAAAAATGGCGAAGTGCAAATTGCCATTGGTGCGCGAAGTGCAGTTTTTGCCCCACTTGATAATGTTGGCGCAATCATCATCGACGAGGAGCACGACGGCAGTTACATTTCCGACTTCAATCCCCGCTACAACACCATCGAAGTTGCAACCGAGCGAGCAAAGCAAAATGGTGCATTGCTAGTTTTGGGTAGTGCAACACCAAGTCTTGCAAGCTTCTACCAAGCAAAACGTGGCAACTTGCAACTAATTTCCATGCCCGAGCGTATCAACAAACGCCCACTTCCTACTGTGGAAATTGTGGACATGGCCATGGAACGTCGCATGGGTAACAAGGATATCTTTTCCAATACGTTGAAGCAACGCCTTGCTGAAACTCTTCAAAAGGGTAACCAAGCAATGTTGTTCTTGAACAGGCGTGGCTACTCCTCCTTTATGATGTGCACCAAGTGTGGCTACGTTGCCAAATGCACCGATTGCGATGTGAGTTTGACGGTGCACCGCGAAGACAACATGCTAAAGTGTCACTACTGTGGTAAGCGCTACTACATTTTGGATACCTGCCCCCAATGCAAACAAAAAAGTTTCCGCATGGGCAAAATTGGCACTCAACAAATTGTCGAGCAACTAAACGAACTTTTCCCAGGTGTCAAAGTCTTGCGTATGGATGCCGATACAACCCAAAGCAAGGAAAGTCACGGCAAAATTTTGGAGGCATTTGGCAAAGGCGAAGCACAAATTCTTGTGGGCACCCAAATGATTGCCAAAGGTCACGACTTCCCCAAAGTTACACTTGTTGGTGTGTTAGATGGCGACCAAAGCTTGTACCACGACGACTATCTTGCTTGCGAACGCACATTCCAACTTATCACCCAAGTGGCAGGCCGAAGTGGCAGAGACAAGGAAAAGGGCACAGTGGTGCTCCAAACCTACACGCCCACTCACTACTGCTTGCAGTTTGCTTCCAAGCAGGACTACTTGGGCTTTTATAAACACGAAATCAACCTGCGCGAAGCATCTAGCTTCCCACCTTTTTCGGAAATTGTACGCATTTTGTACCAAGGGGAAAAGGAAAAGGACTGCATCGACCAGCTCACAGCGCAGTATGCACATCTTTGCAATTTGAAGGAACAACATCCCACCGCATTTTTCTACATGGACAAAATGAGAAGTCCACTAAAGCGCGCGGAAAAGAAGTTCCGCTTCCAAATTTTGTTGAAATTGGACAAGTTGCAACTAGATGATATAATTCCGCAAATTTACGCAATTTGCGACCAAAAAACTAAAAATTCCGTACATATTTTTGTGGAACGCAACCCACAAAATTTGTCATGAGGTAAACTATGGCTCTACGTAACATTGTAAAAATGGGCGATCCTTTGCTCAAAAAGGTATGTCGCCCAGTAGAAAAATTTGACGAAAAACTCCATCAATTGTTGGATGATATGTGGCAAACACTCCATCATGCCGAAGGATTGGGCCTTGCTGCTCCACAAGTAGGCATTTTGAAACGTGTTGCCATTGTCGAGTGGGAAGACCAAAAGTTCGAACTAATCAACCCCAAACTTGTCAAGTCAAGCGGTCGTTGTGTAGATAACGAAGGTTGTTTGTCGGTAGAAGGTTTCCGCGGCTTGGTTGCTCGTCCGGAAACTATCGATATCGAGTACTTCGACAGACACGGTAACAAGCAAACTTTGCACGCCGAGGGCTACTTCGGTCGTGTTTTCTTGCACGAAATGGACCACTTGGATGGCATTTTGTTTGCTGACAAAATGATCAAAAAAATTGTTGACAGAGGCTAAGATGAAAGTAGTATTTTTAGGCACACCAGATTTTGGCGTTCCCGCATTGCAACAAATTGTACAAAAGCACGATGTTCTTGCTTGTGTTTGTCAGCCCGACAAGGTTGGCGCACGTGGCAAAATGGAGTTTTGTGCTGTCAAAAAGTTTGCTTTGGCAAACAACATTCCCGTTTTTCAATTTGAAAAAATCTCTCGTGACGGCGTAGAAACCCTCAAAAACCTTGCTCCAGACATCATGGTAACTGCAGCATACGGCCAAATTTTGTCTCAAGAAGTCATCGATATCGCTCCACATGGCATCATCAACATTCATGGCTCACTTTTGCCCGATTTGCGTGGTGCAGCACCCATTCAGTATGCAGTTTTGCTTGGTTACAAAACAACTGGAGTAACCATTTTGCAAACAGTTCGCAAGGTGGATGCTGGCGACATGATTGTCAAAAAGTCCCTTGACATTTTGCCATACGAAACCAATGGCGAGTTGTTCGAGCGCATTTCTCAACTTGGTGCAGAGGCCATCATCGAGGCACTTGACCTAATTGAAAGTGGCAAAGCCGTTTTCACTCCACAAGACGAAAGTTTGGTAACTTTTTCCGGCAAAATTACTGCGGAAATGGAACAAATTGATTGGACAAAGTCCAGCAATGATATTATCAACCTTGTACGCGCTTTGCATCCAAGCCCTGTTGCTTGGACAACTTGGGGTGGTAAACGCCTCAAAATCCACGCTCTTCGTCCTTGCGAAGGCGACTTTACTGGCGTTCCTGGCCAAGTGGTGCAATGTACCAAAAAGTCGGTAGCAATCATGTGTGGCGACGGCAAAGCGGTAAACATTGTTCGTTTGCAAGCGGAAAACTCCAAAGCGATGGATATCAACGCATTTTTGTGTGGCAAAAAGTTTGCCGTTGGCGAAATTTTGGGTGAGTGATGAACAACGCATTTCTAAAAAGCTTTACCACTTTGCAACAGGTGTACAACGAGCGCGCATTTAGCTCCATTGCTCTCAACAAAACGTTGCATTTTTGCAAAGCTCAAGACAAAGCTCTTATTACAAAACTTGTCTACGGCGTGTTGGATAACGACATCAAGCTAGACTATGTCATTTCTAAGTATGTCAAAAAGATGCCCAAAGGGGACACTTTGTTGTTTCTAAAGATGGGTACCTATTGTTTGATGGAACTTTCCATTCCTGTCTACGCCGTTGTTAACGACATTGCCGAGCTTGCCAAGGTTACCGAAGACAAACGCCTTGTTGGCTTTGTCAACGCAACGTTAAAAAGCATTGCAAAAACCATCAAGAGTTTTGACAACTACCCAACAGACGAGGTGGAAAACTACTCTGTTAGATATTCCTACCCACTTTGGGCGCTCAAAAAACTTGTCAAGGACTACGGCAAGGATGTAGCGTTCCAAATTGTTTCAACAGCTCAGGAAAACCGCACAACCGCCCGCTTTACAAATGGCCTTGATGCGGACCAAATTCAACAACTCTACAATTTGCAAGTGGAGCCCACTCCATTTGCCGATGCATTTTATATCGATGGCAAATTGCCCACAATGGACAATAACTTTACAGTACAAAGTTTGTCTAGTATGGCAATTGCTCACATTTGCGCCAATGGTGCAAAGGGCAACTTTTTGGACTGTTGTTCCGCCCCTGGTGGCAAAGCGGTGTATGTCAAGCAACTACGCCCAGACCTAGCGGTTACCGCTTGTGACGTCCACGAGCACCGCGTACAGCTTATCAATGCCTACGCAAGCCGTATGGGTGTGGAAGTACAAACACACACTCAAGACATGACTCAGTACAACGAGGCATTTGACTCTGCCTTCGACACAGTACTTTGCGATGCACCTTGTAGTGGCTTTGGCGTACTTAACAATCGCCCCGACATCAAACTCTTCCGCGAAAGTTTGGATATCTCCAACTTGATGAAACTGCAACAAGAAATTTTGCAAAATTGTGCTAAGTATGTAAAGGTGGGCGGACGACTTGTCTACTCAACATGCACAATCTTCGAGCACGAAAATGGTCAAAACATCAACAAATTTTTGAAAAACAACCCCAACTTTACCCTTGGTACAATTGTGTTGCCACAATTCCCAAGCGTAGATGGAAATTCTACATATCAATTTTTGCCCCACAAGGATGGCACTCAAGGCTTCTATGTGGCGGTACTAACTCGCAAGGAATAACAAATGATACTTTTGCAAGACTACAACCTCAACGAACTAACAGAGTTTCTAACGGCTAACTACAACGTTAAGCCCTTTGTTGCCAAGCAAATTTTCGGCTGGCTAAACAAATCTGTAGATTTCGATGGCATGACAAACGTATCAAAACAACTTCGTGAGCAACTCAAAGCTGATTGTGTTGCGGTATCTGCAAAGATTGTGCGCACTTTAACGTCACAAATCGATGGCACACAAAAGTTTTTGTTCGAACTGCACGATGGCAATGTTATCGAAGGCGTACTGATGAAGTACAAGTACGGCAACACCTTGTGTGTATCCAGCCAAGTTGGATGTCGCATGGGTTGCAAGTTTTGCGCAAGTACCCTTGGTGGCTTGGTGCGCAACCTTTCCGCAGGGGAAATTTTGGGCCAAGTGCTTGCGGTAAACGCCCTTGGCGATGGCCAAAACCGCTACGTTACAAACATCGTTTTGATGGGCAGTGGCGAGCCATTGGACAACTTCGACAACGTTATCAAGTTTTTGCACCTTGTAACAAGCGAGCAAGGTATCAACATTTCTTCACGCAACATCTCCCTTTCCACTTGTGGGGTAGTGCCCAAAATGAAAGAGCTTGCGGAGATGGACTTTTCTTTGAATCTCACTTTAAGTTTGCACAATGCATTCGATGACCAACGCAAGCAAATCATGCCTATCACAAATGCCTACTCGGTAGAGGAAGCAGTCAACGCTTGCAAGTACTATTTCGAAAAAACTGGTCGTAGAGTTATTGTGGAATACACTTTGATTGATGGTCAAAACGACAGTTACTCCCACGCACTAAAGCTTGCCTCACTTCTCCGTGGAGTATCGGTGCACGTAAATATCATTGCCCTAAACCCCGTCAAGGAAACTGGCCTAAAAGGCACAAGCGAATCCACCTTGAAAAAGTTTTTGCAATACCTAACAAAGCTTGGTATTTCTGCCACACGCCGTAGAACAATGGGGCAGGATATCGAAGGTGCCTGCGGACAACTTCGCCGTCGCTACTTGGAGGAACAACAATGAAATTGATTCTTTCAGGTATCGTAGTCAAGGCCGTTGGCGGTGTTTTCACCGTAATGTGCAACGACAAAAAATACACCTGTTTTTCTCCAAAAAAATTCCGCTATCAAGATGATGACGTGCTTGTTGGCGACACAGTCAAGTTCGAGGATCTTCACAAAGGCAAGGGTGTTGTGACGGAAATTTTGCCCCGCAAAAATCGTCTTCACAGACCGGAGATTGCCAACGTAGACGTTTGTTTTTTGGTGTTGGCAAGTGAGCCAAGCCCCGACCTTTACCTTGCGGACAAGGTGCTTATCAACTGCTTCCAGGAAAATATCGAGCCCATCATTTTGGTAAACAAGTGTGATCTCACTAACAACGCATTTGACCTTGTTTACGAAAACTACTCCAAGATTGCCAAAGTAATTGCCGTGTCCGCCATGGACGACTCGGTGCTAAAACTCAAGGAATTTATCGATGGCAAAGTGGTGTGCTTTGCTGGCCAATCAGCCGTTGGCAAAACGTCAATTTTAAACGCTCTGCTTCCCGACCTCAAAGGTCAAGTTGGTGGCCTATCTGCCAAGACCGGTCGTGGCACACACACAACTCGCCACTCTAGTTTGCACAAAGTTTTTGGTGGCTTTGTGGTAGATACTTGCGGATTTTCCCTTTGCGATTTGAACGGAATTCGCTCCGACGAACTCAGGCTCTACCTTGATGATTTTGTCAACATCGCCCACGATTGCAAGTTCACTTCTTGCACTCACACAGCCGAGCCGGACTGCGCTGTCAAAAGGGCGGTGGAAAGTGGTGCATTGTGCAAAGGACGTTACGACCGCTATGTCGAAGAGTACAACGCCCTAAAAGAGGCGGAAAAACGCCAATATTAGCCCCAAAATGGCCATTTTTACACAATGGCGTACAAAATACGATAGTGGTGGTGCAGGTTTTGCCCACCAAAAGGACGTTATGAAAAAAGTTTTTATCAGCCCATCAATACTTACTGCCGACTTTGCCCGCTTGGAGCAAGAGTGCAAATCACTTCAAAAAAGTGGCGCCGATTGGATCCATTGCGACGTGATGGACGGCATGTTTGTACCCAACCTTACCTTTGGTATGCCAGTGGTTGCAAACATCCGCAAGTGCGTTGTATTGCCCCTTGACGTGCATCTTATGATAGTGGAGCCCAAGCGCTATGTAGAGCAATTTGCAAGAGCAGGAGCGGACATCATCACCTTCCACGTGGAAGCAACCAACGATGTTTTGGGTACAATGGATCAAATTAGGAAGTGCGGCAAAAAAGTTGGCCTATCTTTGCGCCCAAATACCCCAATCGAAGCCCTTTTACCTTACAAAGGCATGTTCGATTTGCTACTTGTAATGTCCGTTGAGCCCGGTTTTGGTGGTCAAAGCTTTATCGAAGGCAGTCTTGACAAGATTTCCAAGGCTCGAGAGCTATTTCCAGACGTTTTGATCGAAGTTGATGGTGGAATCAACCTCTCAAATTGCGCAAAAGTGGTGCAAGCAGGTGCAGACGTAATTGT
>JAZRHU010000021.1:0-6735 GCA_045644945.1 Candidatus Fimimonas sp.
CCCATGTTCAAAATGTGGGTGCGAACACATTACTTTGATTTGGCGTTAGATTACTTCAACTCCAACAGGGACAGATTGCACTACCAAACAATTGAAACCTTTTTGTTTGAGGGCTGATGTGGCTTGTTGTGCATCCAAAGCGCTTTCGCACCAAATATAGTAGGCACTGCCACTACCTGTCATGTTGGGTTTGTAGCCAAGGTCACGTGCGCATTGCAAGTAGCTTTGGGCATAGCTACTCAAACTTTGACAAGCTGGTTGCAAGTTGTTGTTTTGCAAATTTGTAGCAAAATTGCCGTCACACAGCAGATTGAACAACTTTTCGCTATCTGTTTTGGGTTGCTCGGGCAAGCTATCGAAGGCGGAATATACCTCTGCAGTAGACATACTGTCGCTAAAGCAAGTCAAAACAAAGTGCAAATCGATTGGACACTCGCCAAAGGTTACGTCGTCGCCTTTGCCTTGCATGCGAGCAATGCCACCACGAAGCATAAAGGAAATATCGCTACCCAAAGATGCGCAAAGGGTTGCAACTTGCTCACTTTGCATGTCCACGCCAAAAAGTTTGCACATGCAGTAGATTACACCTGCCGAATCGGCAGAAGATCCGCCCATGCCAGCGCCAATGGGAATACCCTTTTTGATGGCAATATCCACACCAAAAGTATCAAACTGCGCAACAAATGCCATTGCAGTTTTGTAGGCAATGTTGTCTGGCGTGGGCATGAAGCCCTTTACTTTGACCTTTTTGTCCTTGCGGGGCTTTACTTCCACCACGTCGAATAGGGAAACGGATGTTACCACACTATCGATGGGATGAAAATTGCCCACCTTTGGAAATACGTTTAGCGTAAGATTTAGTTTTGCGTAAACTTTTGCTTTCATGATAGCATTATAACACAAAATTATGCCATTGACAAGGTGTGATTTGTGCAAAAAACACCAATATTGCCTGCAAACTCTACAAAATTGCAGGAAAATTTGCACTTCGCAATAAAAAAGCCCTTCCTAGCGGAAGAGCTTTTTGATTTTGCTAAATTTTGTTGAATACTACAATTCGAGCATCTGCTGTTAGTGGATCGGCAAGCTCGGGATTGAGCGCAAGGATTTGTTGAGTGGACATGTGCAAATTTTTGCCAAGAGTCCACAAACTTTCCCCTTTGTGAGCAAAGTAGATTTGCAATGCGGGCAACTGTGTTTTATCAAAGGGAACACGTTCCGCTTCGGTAATGACAAAGTAAGTTGCATCGCGGAAGATGTTAGCGCGGATGCACAACGTTATGTTTGCCTCCAACGCACCATTGTCTTGCAAGCTGAAGTTTGTAACAACAACATTTGCGCAAATTGTGCTGTTTGCGTCAATACCTTTTGTGTCAATCTTTTGCGAGAAGGGGATTTCCAACAACTGGCTTTCCATTTGTTCGCCAATGTAGGTAGCTGTTGCGTACACAACGCCATCCACTGTAAAGCAATCGGCGCCAACGCTACTTTTTGTAACAATTGCAGATACATTTAGTGCAGTTTGAAGCTTTTTATCATCATCTTTGGGGATACTTACGGAAAAAGTGCGCTCGGTACATACTGTTGGCAAAGGCAAGGTGGTTGTGATTTGTTGTTTTTGAAGGTTGTAGTCGCAGTCGGCTGAATAGCAATCGGTCACGACTTCCACACCGTCAACAAGAGTGTTTTCCAACTGAAGGTTACAGGAGATATCCGCCAAGAAAACCTTGTTGCCTTCCTGAGTGATATCCAATCGCACCTTTGTTGCTCGCACAGCAACAAGCAACTGCAAGTTTTTGCAATGGATATTGCTTGTGTCCACTTCGCGTTCAAAGTCAAATGGCAAACTGTCGGTGTAGATGTTGCCATCGCTTGTGTAGGTCAACCTTACTGTTGCAATACCTTTTAGGTGCAATGCCCCATCACTAAAGTAGTGGTCGGAAATGCACACACAACTTTCCGCAAGAAGTACTCCTTCGATTGCATGTGTGGCGGTAAGTTCCTCGTCGATAACAAATGGAATTTGGGCAACGTCAACGCCTTTGGATAGCAAAATATTATCCTTACAGGCGTAGATATCTTCGCCAGCGACAAGACAATTTATGCTTTGTGGAAAGTAGCCAAAAACGGAAATTTCCAACAAGATTGCAAGCATTGCAGTGTTGGCATTTGTATCCACTTTTGTATCGATTGTAACAACGTCAAAAAGCAGTTTTGTGTCGGTTGTAAGCAGTTCGTTTTGAACGTCCGCAGTGAAGTCGGCACTGTAGTTGGAGCTTACCAAACCCATGCCATCGTTGTACACAAATTTGATATTAGTTTTGCCGTAGAAAGATGCGCTACCATTGGACGAATCGTAGGAAACAATGGCACTTTCGCTACCAACGGAAACAACACTACTAATTTCCTTTTTGACAGACACACGGACATTTACCGTTGTTTGCATTTTGGTAATAAATTGCTTGGTAAAATAGTTTACATTTTGAAATTGCAAATTGGACATATACTCCCCCTTGAACGTGATTGTATCAATGTACTATACGCTACAAAGGACGAAGTTATGAACAAAAAAATAATGGCAACACCGATGTTGCCAAATTTTACGAAATTATAAAATGGGTGCCATTTTGGCTTGATTATGCACAAAATTTGTCAAAATACACTACTATGTTTGTAATAGTATATCAGTTTTAAGTCATTTTTGCAGAAAATTAGCAATTTCGCACTTGACTAAGACCTGCAAGCAAAGCTTTGCTAGATATTTTTTTGCAATTTTACTGCAAAAATCTCATGTTGCCGATTGCTCGGTCAAGGCAACTTCCCCACAAATCATGTCTACGTAGGAGCAACTGATTCGGTCAAAAATTTCCCCTGCCACTTCCACAACAAAGACATTTGGATGGACTTCCACCACCACACCTTTGCACCTTTGTATGCGGTTGCGACCTTTGTTTAGCTTGAGGGCAACCCTGCGCCCCTTGAGCGAAGCAACCATTTGTTTTGCTTGTTCTACCGTGATATGCTTTTTCATAAAGCAAGTGTTGACAATTTTGCTAGCAAAAATACCACCACTACTGGAAAGATAAAGTTGTGGATATCCATGGAATACTTACTCCCAAATGGTGGTTTGTGACCCATTTGCAATATGCACTTTGGGGCCGTTTTTTAGCGTTGTTGAATAACAAAAAATGCCCGCTAGGTTTTAGCGGGCATTTGAGTTTTAGTTGTTTTAGTCTTCGTCGTCGTCCAAATCTTCGTCGTCTTCGTCGTCGTCAAAGTCAGCGCCAAAGTCGTCGATGTAGTCGTCGTAGTCGTCCAATTCGATATCAACATTTTCTTCGTCTTCGAATTCGTCATCTTCGTACTCTTCGTCATCACGAAGTTCGTCAAGAGGAATTTCTGTTGCATCATCTAGACCATCATCGGTATCATCGTCATCCAAGTAGGTGCGCCAGGAGTCGTCGTCCTCGGAATCTTCGCTTACAAGTTGCGCTTGATGAGCAAGACAGTTTTCGCACATTTCTTCCTCCATGCCGATGTAAGCAGTTTTGCAAATTGGGCAGAGCTTTAGTGGTTCGTCATCATCGATAATATCGTCCAACAAAACAATTTTGGTATCCAATCCCAATTCGGATTTGCAAACGTCGCACATTTCTTCCGCAACGGGAATGTAGTTAAGTTCGCATCTAGGACATTTTTTGTATTTTGCATTAGCCATTGTGAGCTTCTCCTTTGATAGGCCTTTTATGCGCAATAATTTATCATTATTGTTGCAAAAAGTAAACTGTTTTTTATATGTTTTTTAAATAATTTTCAATAAAAGTTCAATTATGTTTGTATATTTGTGTGATTACCCCAAAATTATGAGCAAAACAGCACCATCTATGCACTTATTTTGCAAAATCTATGGAAATGTAGTCAACATCGCAAACGTACTCCAATTGGTACTTCAAAGCTAAGTTTTCCGAAGCAACGTTGCCCTTGACGATTGTTGCATAGGGAATATCCCCATTAGCAATCACTTGGTTTGTAAGGTGCGTCATAACTTCCAAAGCGTAGCCCTTTTTACGATGTTCTGGCAAAGTGTAGAGCATGCCCAAGGACTTTTCTAGATGCAACAAACACCAGCAAACGGGCTTGTCGTCCACATACAAGGCAGAAGATGGGTGCATGTTCAACAACTCGATTACGTCCTCTGGAGAGGCGTAGCTAGTGCCCTGCGCCACCAAAGGAGCAAGTTCCTGCCCAACACTGCGCAAATCGCCTTGGCACTTGTAAGGCAATGGTTTGCCATTCCAAACAAACAATCCGCAGGTAACACGATAGCCAAATTTATACTTGGCTGCAAGGTAGTTTGCCACTTTTGGCGTGATCATGCGAAACTCGGCATAGCAATTGGAAAAACTACCAACAAACTCGTCCACAAACTGCAAATCTTCCGATGCAATTGTGCATTCGTAAAACTTGCCATTGTGCACGACCGTTGCGTAGCTATCTCCGCTTTGATACAAATCCACATTGGGCATGGCAGTAAGATAGCCATAAAGTATCAACGTCTTGGGATCACTCTTAAACTGATTTAGTAATTTTTGTGTAACAATAATTTTTTGCATAGCGCGCACATTATATCAAATAGAAAAAAGTTGTCAACCCTTTTAGAAAAATTTGTTGGATTTTTTTGCGCATTTATCTCAATATGTTGACCTTGTGCGCAATAAATGCTAAAATAATTACTAAGTTGATACAAAGGAGGCGGACAAATGAAGCGATTTGTCATTGGTATTGCCGGCGGAACTGGTTCTGGCAAAACTACCGTTGCTAGAAAACTAAATCAAGCATTCAAAAATGATTCTGTAATCCTTTCTCACGATTACTACTACAAAGATATCTCACACCTTTCGTTTGAAGAAAGATGTCTTGTTAACTTTGACCATCCCGATTCGTTGGATACAGAGCTACTTGTTGAGCATGTTAGCAAACTCAAGCAAGGCGAGTCCATCATGCACCCCACCTACGACTTTGCAAAGCACATGCGCAACACCGACTGGCACAAAATTGACAGCGCAAAAATCATCATTGTGGAAGGTATTTTGATTTTTACAAACAAAGCGTTGTGCGATCTTTGCGACATCAAGTTGTTTGTCGATACCGATGCTGACGTAAGATTTATTCGTCGTTTGCGCCGTGATACAAACAAACGCGGTCGCAGTGTGGAGTCGGTTGTAAACCAATATTTGTCCACCGTAAAACCCATGCACGAACAATTTGTTGAGCCATCCAAGTCCAAAGCTGACCTAATCATTCCAGAAGGTGGCCACAATACCATCGCAATCTCCATGATTACCGATGCCATCAACAAAATGATTTCTCAAAAGAGTTAAACAATGAACATTTCTTTGAAAGGCGCGCGAAATGCTCGTGATCTTGGCGGAATTGTTACACCATTTGGCACAATAAAGTCTAAACGATTGATTCGAAGTGGCCATCTGGGCAAAATTACTGCCGAAGATGAGCAAATTTTGCTACAAAACAATCTTGCACGAGTGATTGATTTGCGCACGACTACCGAACAAGCCAACACACCCGACGTGCAAATTGATGGCGTAGAGTACGTCACAATACCCATCATCAGCGCAACAACATTTGGTATTACTTACGAAAAGTCCTCCGGCGAAGAAATTGGCCAAATGTTGCAAGCGGGAATACAACGAATGATTGACCGCGGGGATAATCCCGAAAACCACTTGGAAATTTTGTACAAAAAGTTTGTCAATGAACCAATTGGTCGCAAAGGCTATGGCGCATTTTTGAAATTGCTTGCAAACAAACCTGTGCAAGGCGCAACACTTTGGCACTGCTCTGCAGGAAAGGACCGCGTAGGCACCTGCACCGCACTGCTATTGTACTGTTTGGGCGCAAGCCGAGAACAAATACTGGCCGACTACATGCTCACAAACGAGCAAAGTAAAGGCTTTGTAGACATGGTTCTTGGCAAAATCCGCGGAAAATTGGACGAATATCAAATTTCCTTGATATTGGGTATGCTTTCCGTAAAAGAAAGTTACCTAACATCCTTTTGGACGGAAATTGAAACTCGCTTTGGCAATGTAGACAATTTTGTTGCCGAGTGTGGCGTAACACAACAGGACATTGCAAATCTACGCAAAAACTATCTTGAATAAAACAAAATGCGACGAAAAAGCTGTCCATTAAAACTTCATGACATCAAAAAAGAGTAGCAAATTTTGCTACTCTTTATTTTTTTGTTATAAAGTACAGTAAGTTACACTTCTAAAAAATTTTTTGAATTTAAATAGCTCGACAAATTGGAATTTGACGGTATTACAACAGCTTTATCTCATTGGCAATCATAGCCACGGTTTTGGCGTTGGTATCAATTTTAATGGTATTGAGTGCTTGATACATCGGTATTCTTGCCATGCTTCGCTCAATTATATCTTCAGAGCGAATACCTCTTTCTACATCCATTGATAATCTTTTGCACAGAGTCTTTTCATCCGCTACAAGTGAGACGCATTTCACCTCACAGTTCTGTGTATCCAGCTTCTTAAGTATGGAATCGATAATTCTCTGCTCGTGCATCACCCAACAAAAAATGATATTCTCGTATGCAGAACACTTCAGAAAATTATTGAGTACATAACAAATATTATTTGTCACCATTGCTTTTGTTTCATCGGTTACTTGGAACGGACTTGCATCCCAGCACCAATC
>JAZRHU010000022.1:0-33061 GCA_045644945.1 Candidatus Fimimonas sp.
TTGTTCCGTCTTCGTTTGGAGGCAACAATTCGGGGCTTACAGGTGTCAAAACGATATCTGTGATGGTGTCGCCAATGATGCCTTTGTGGGTTTTGGCAATGTGTGCAAGCAAAACTTTTACAAGTGTTTTGGGGATAGATGCATTCACTCCGTACATGGACATTTGGTCGCCATTGTAGGTGCACCAACCAAGTGCAAGTTCCGATTGATCGCCTGTGCCAACAACAAGACCATTGCATTGGTTTGCAATATCCATCAAAATTTGTGTACGTTCGCGTGCTTGAGCGTTTTCGTATGCAATATCGTGGTTATTTGGATCTTGCTCGATGTCTACAAGGTGTTGTGTAACCGCCTTGGAGATATCAATTTTCTTTACAGTGGTGCCAAGTGCCTTAGCAAGTGCAATGGAGTTATTCAAAGTGCGCTCGGTAGTGCCAAAGCAGGGCATAGTAATGGAAATGATGTCCGTCATTGGTCTACCAAGTAGTTTAAGCGCCTTTACGCATGTCATAAGCGCCAATGTGCTGTCGCTACCGCCAGATACGCCAATAACCAATTTGGATATACCAACGTGCTCGATGCGTTTTTTCAATGCGTAAGCTTGCATTGTAAGGATGGTTTCGCAACGATTGTATAGTTGGTTTGCATCAGTTGGAACAAATGGCTTTTGTGGGTAGTTGCGAGTGCAACCCGACACGTCCATTTCAAATGGAATGTACATGTAGTCACTAGCAGGTTTGCTGTTGTGGTAACGGCATTTTTCGTTATGCAAAAAGTCAAAGTCTACAATTGCATCGGCATAGCCACTTGCAAATGGCAAACTTTCCGCCAAAATTTCGGAGTTTTCGCAAATGATGTTGTGTCCGCCAAACACCAAATTGCTTGTAGATTCTGTTGGGCCACAAGATGTGTAGGCGTAGGCAGTGCAAGTTTTGCCCGATTGGATTTCTACAAGTTTACGGCGATAGTCTGCTTTTGCAACTGTTTCGTTACTTGCGGACAGGTTCAAAATGATTGTTGCGCCAGCATTTGCGTAGCCAAAAGCAGGGGAGTCTTGTACCCAAGCATCTTCGCAAATTTCCACAGCAATGCGCATCTTTTTGTTTTTGGAGTTTTCAAACAACAACTTTGTTCCAAATGGAATTTGTTTGTTGCCAATTGTAACAAATGTATTGCCCCTTTGTGGTGCGGAAAAATGTCTGTCTTCGTGGAACTCGTTGTAGCTTGGCAAATGCATTTTGGGAATCAGTCCCAAAATTTCTCCGTGGTAAAGTAGTGCAGCACAGTTGTAAAGTTTGCCACCTGTTTGCAAGGGTAAACCAACTGCACACAAAGTGTTTAGTGAAGATAGTTTTTTGCAAAGCTCCAATGTGCACTCAAGTGCTGTGTTGTACAAAATTTCTTGCAAGAACAAATCTCCACAAGTGTAGCCAGTTACGCAAAGCTCGGGAAACAGTGCAACTTGTACGCCATTTTCGCTTGCCTTTACTGCTTGCTCGTAAATTCTGTCACAGTTGTAGGCGCAGTCGCCAACGTGAACTTCCGGCGAAATACATGCAATTTTAACAAGACCCAAATCGCGCTTTGTGTTTTTTGCGCTATTGTCTTGGAACAACTCAACGGGCACGCCAAAAGCATTGGCAAGTTTTTCCAATTTGTCTTGCTTAATTTTTTGCAAACTGCCACTCATAATCTTGTTGATTGTACCAAGAGTAAGTCCGCTGTTTTCTGCAAGTTGTGCCAATGTCCAGCCCTTTTGCTTTTTTAGTTGATTTAGTTTTTCTACAATTTGTTGTGTAGTCATAACAAACCTCTACGATTATAAATTGTGATATTGTTTATAATGTATTTTACCATATTTTACGAAATAATCAAGTAAATTATGTGGGATTTTATAAAAAGAGCAAAAAATAACGCAATTCAATAATGAATCGCGTTGATTTTTGGAATTTATTACAAAATTTGTCTTGCAACGTAAACGCCACTTGCGGACGCGTGGGAGAGGGAGTGTGTAACGCCACTGCCATCACCAATGATGTACAAGCCATCGTGCTTAGTTTGCAAGTTTTCGTCAAGCTTAACTTCCATGTTGTAGAACTTTACTTCCACTCCGTACAAAAGTGTATCGTCATTTGCAGTACCTGGGGCAATCTTGTCAAGTGCGTAGATCATTTCGATGATGCCATCCAAAATTCTCTTTGGCAAAACAAGACTCAAGTCGCCAGGAGTTGCTTTCAATGTTGGGCGAGTGGTGCATTGCGCCATTCTGTCGTAGTTACTTCTGCGACCACGAATCAAATCGCCAAAGCGTTGTACGATAACGCCACCACCAAGCATGTTGGAAAGTCGTGCAATGCTTTCGCCATAGCCGTTGGAATCTTTGAAAGGTTCGGAGAAGTGCTTTGCAACAAGCAACGCAAAGTTTGTGTTGTCGGTGTGCTTGTCTGTGCTTTCGTAACTGTGGCCATTAACTGTGATGATGCCGTTTGTGTTTTCGTTAACAACTTCGCCGTATGGGTTCATGCAGAAAGTTCTAACTCTGTCTTCAAATTGTTTTGTTTGGTAAACAATTTTGCTTTCGTACAATTCGTCTGTAAGATGGCTAAAGATAACTGCTGGCAACTCTACGCGCACACCGATATCCACGCGGTTGGATACTGTTGGAATTTGCATTTCGTTGCAAATTTTTTCCATCCATTTGCTACCGCTACGGCCAACGGAGATGATGCATTTATCGCAAGTGTAAAGTTGTCCTTTAGCTTCCACTTCGTAACCATTTTCCGTTCTGCGGATGTGGTCTACGTGAGTGTTAAAGAAAAAGTCTACTCTTTCCTTCAAAAAGTTGTACAAGTTTTCCAAAACGGTGTAGTTTTTGTCTGTACCAAGGTGACGAACGGATGCGTCCAACAACTTGAGTTCGTGTTGGAGGCAAAGTTTTTTGAACTTTGTTCCAGCTGTAGAGTACATTTTTGTACCTTCGCCACCAAATTGCATGTTGATTTCGTCAACGTAGTGCATCAAGTCCAATGCTTGCTTTTCGCCGATGTGTTGGTAAAGTGTTCCACCAAAATCGTTGGTGATGTTGTACTTACCATCGGAAAATGCTCCTGCGCCACCAAAACCGCTCATGATAGAGCAAGTTTTGCATCCAATGCAACTTTTGATTTTATCTCCGTCAATAGGGCACTTGCGTTTGCTAAGCTCGTTGCCTGCTTCAAAAACAGCAACTTTCAAGCCCTTGTCTTCTTTAACAAGTTCGTAAGCAGCAAAAATACCACCAGGGCCAGCGCCGATAATGACTACATCGTATTTCATAGATACTCCTTTGTTGTACTTTGGTACAAGTTGCATGTGTGTTTTAGCCACCTTTCTTCGCGATACAGCCAACAAAGAGTGGTGCGCGCACGCAACCAATTTACTTTATCACAAAATGATATTTTTGTCAATTGTAATTTATATAATATATGCTCGACAATATGCAAGACTTTTTAGGCGTTTAATGGTGTTTGTTGCTTGCGGCATATTTGATGTGTTTTGCAATCATACTTGTATTTTAGCAAAAAAGGAGCAACAAAATGTCGCTCCTAAAAAATATATCATTTATTTGGTGTATTCGTACAGCTTGTACAGTTTTTTGGACGTTTTTCCGGCATAAAGTGTTTTGAACACAAATTTTTCTCCACCCTTCAAGTGATCGATTAGTTGTGGTGGTGTGATGTTGTGTTCGGTGATAAATGTCAAGCCGGTATCTTGTTCAAAAACTTGCGCATTTTTCACTCCGTAAACTTTGTTTACGCCAACATCCTTAACGGGATTTTTGATTTTGCTCATCTTGGCGGCAAATGGTGTGTAGCAATCTACCAAAAGGGACAATTTTTCGAAGTGATTGCAAAGTTTTGCAAACAATTGTTGCAATTGCTCGTTTGTAAGATACATACTTACCCCTTCCATCACAACAATGGCATGTTCAGCTTTGGGTATGCAGTCTACAAAAGCAGTATCGGAAAGGTCACTTGCAACCATGTAGTACATGTCCGTTTCTTGGTAGTGTAGCTTGCGTTCCTCGATGACGTCCGCAAAGTCCACGTCGTACCACATCGTGTCGTTTGGTACACGCAAAATGCGACTGTCCAACCCGCACCCCAAGTGCAAAACAATGGAGTTTGGGTGGCAATCCAGTTGCTCTTCAAGCCACTTATCAAACACGGCAGAGCGCATACCCATGTAGTAGGCAAGCCACTTGGATTTGGACTTACCCTTCAATGGAAATTGCACCTTGTCCCAAATTTCTTCCGCCTTTTTGTCTTGTAAGATGATGCCCTTTTTGCTTACCAATGCCTTTCCGTAAAGGGGAATGTACATTGTTTTGTTTATGCTGTTCATGTTGTTTGTCCCGTTTAAATTTTGATAGATAAATGATACCACAAACACCATCACTTTTCAATAGTATTTGCAAATTTGGATGCGGTTCAAAAAAAGAAGTGCAAGCCAAATGATGTTATTGTCAAGTGGTGGTGCAATCTTGCCACACCAACATTTTTAAAACAAAAAAAATACCAAGTCGTTTGACTTGGTATGGTGTTTGCCTTCGGCTCACAAATGTCTTGACATCTTATCTTCGTTGTTGTATCTAAAAAGTAATTCCAAAAATCTTTTCTTATTTTCTACAAACAAGACGAATAAATCTTTGTTAACCATTTTTTCTCTTAGATTGTAAAAGTAGGTGCAACTGTTTTTGTCTAGGTTGATTGCAGTAAAGATTGATAAGTTATCTTTGTGGGCGATGATAATATTGAAATAAAATGCTCCGCTTAGCGTTTTGCATTTGAACTCCATCACACAATCATCAATAGGAAAATATTGATCATTGATAAGTATTTGACTATTTTTAATAATTTTGCGGTTAGATAGATGTTGTACGGCTTTGTCGTAATCGACCAATTTATACTTTTTTTCAAATTCTTGAGTTTTGTCATTTATTAACCTTTTAGATAATTTTCTGGAATTAATTACCAACAAAACCAATAACACTATGGTTGTGAGTCCCCATAAAATTGATACTACGATTGGAATCAAACATTGATTGGTTGTCAATGCAAAAATGACAGTAAGAATAACTGTAAACAATGCTCCACCTAAAACAAAAATAAAGCCAGGCATTACTTTTTTGTAAAGAAAATTATACTGGTATTCCGGCATATTCCTTTTTTCTTCTTGTAAGATGTTTTTTAATTTCCCCATTCGGCTATATTCTCCTATTTTGACAGCTTGATTTCATATCAAGTTAATGAAGTAAGATGTGCTTGGTGGTAGCTAACTTAATTATATATCAAAATGAAATGGTTTTCAATCGTTTTGATTAAAAAAGTACAGTGATGGTGTAACTAAATAAATAAGATAAAAAAATACCAAGTCGTTTGACTTGGTATTTTTGATGGCTCCCCCAGTTGGACTCGAACCAACGACCCTGCGGTTAACAGCCGCATGCTCTACCTGCTGAGCTATAGAGGAATATTTGGTTGTGCACCTAAGTGCTTATGTATCTTACCACTACGCAAAACTTTTGTCAATGATTTTTTATCAGTTTTTTGCTAAAATTTTTCAAATTATTTTGAGGGCGATTTTGACGTTGGAAGTAGTGCGAGCTAACGTGGTAGCTTTTGTTTCGGGATTGATTGCAAATTTTACCGCCAAGTTTAGGGCTTAATAAAATTTTTATTAAAAGTTTTTATAAAATTGTCGAACATCTGTTCTAAATTGATAAAATTCGTAAAAAATTTCAAAATAATTTCAAAAAAGTGGTTAAAAAGGGTTGAAAATGGTTAGGATTTGTGTTACAATACCATTGCATAAAAATCAAGGAGTGTAGGCACATGTTTTTGGTTGGAAATCAACAACACGCGTTGGACGACAAAAACAGAATAAGACTTCCCGCGAAGTTCCGTGAACAACTGGGCAACAGTTACATTTTGATGCCTGGTACAAACGGATGTATCTTTGTCTACGCTATGGACGAGCAACAACGCCTCATCAAGCTAATCCAAGAGGCAGATTCCTTCGATCCAGTTCAAGCGGAACGCATCCGTTCCATCGCAGAGTTTTCTGCAGTGGTGGAAGCTGACGCGCAAGGTCGTTTCATGTTGCCACCAGACTTGATTGAAATTTGCGGTATCACAAAAAACGTTCGTATCGTTGGCGCCATTTCCAAAGCGGAAATTTGGAGTGAGGAAAGATACATGGCTCGTCGCAACGGTCAAGACCACTCCGCAGCCGGATTCGACAAGTTGTACAAAAGCTTGCACGAAACATTGGAGATCAAATGATTTTCGCTCACAAATCGGTACTCCTTTGGGAGTGCATTGATGGACTAAACATCAAACCTAACGGAATCTACGTAGACTGTACAGCCGGTGGTGGTGGCCACTCTGCGGAAATTCTCAAAAAATTGGACGGCGGTTTGCTCATCGACGTGGACAAGGACTTGGAAGCGTTGGCAGTTTGCAAAAATCGTTTCCAAGGACAAAACGTCAAGTTTGTTCACTCCGACTTCAAAAGTTTGCCAAACATCTTGCGCGAACTAAACATCACCAAAGTTGATGGTATCCTTGCTGATTTGGGCGTATCCAGCTACCAAATTGACAATGCCGATCGCGGGTTTTCCTACATGGCAAGTGATGCTCCATTGGATATGCGCATGGATGCAACTCAAACTTTGACCGCGGAAACAATCGTCAATACCTACGACGAACACAAATTGTACACAATCATTCGCGACTATGGCGAAGATAACTTTGCAAAAAACATTGCAAAAAACATTGTAATTGAGCGTCAAAAAGCGCCTATTACAAGTTGCGGACAACTTGTTGCAATCATCGAAAAGTCCATTCCACTTGCAGTACGCAAAAAGGGCGGACACCCAGCCAAAAGAACCTTCCAAGCACTTCGCATCGAAGTCAACAAGGAGTTGGACGGCTTGGAAGAATTTTTGCACAATGCCGTTGACCTTTTGAACCCCGATGGTCGAATTGCCATCATCACCTTCCACAGTTTGGAAGACCGCATCGTAAAACATGCATTCAACGATTTGGCAACAGATTGTATCTGCCCACCAAGTCTTCCCATCTGTGTTTGCGACCACAGAGCCAAAGGCTTTTGCGTAAACAAAAAACCCATTCTTCCTAGCGAAGAAGAACTAAAAGAAAATTCCCGCTCTCAAAGTGCAAAATTGAGAGTGTTCCAAAAAAAGTAAGGAGGCACGACAATGCAAAACGGCTTCAATTCCCAACCACAAGTTATGACCGATGTGTATGCAGATGTAAACACATCTCCTTTGTTTAACAATTTTGCAGATACTCAAGAATTCTCCATGTCTGCAATTCAACAAAAACTTGGAGATATCGCTCAAACTACAAGCGAAACTGCAACATCCGCACCCGACTTGATGCCATCTGGTCAAACATTGAACATGACTTTTGCTCGCAACTACGCTCCAGAGCAAACTGCAACAAAAGTAAGTTCTAAAACAAAAGCGCTTGTAATAAGCTATGTAGCAGTGGTATTGATGCTTGTTTTGGCAGTAACACTTGTTGGTGTTTCCGTTGGTACATCCTTTGCAACAGCAGTAGCAGCACAAGCAGCTTACAGCGAAGTTACAACTCAACTTTCCGAAGTTACTCAAGTTGCCTCTCAAGAAGACTACGCCGACTTGATGGCTAAAGCCGAGTCACTTGGTTTTGTTGACGCTTCCGCATCCAATACTCTCAGTTACACAGAAATCGAAACAAGACCCGCACAAAATATTTCCGTTCAAACAAACTGGTTTGACTCCTTGTGCGATTGGTTGTGCGGAGTATTTGGAGCATAATTTGGAAAATAACTACTATCTATCTAAAAAACGATTGCTGACACTTTTGGTGGCAGCAATTTTTTTATTCTTTGGCATATTTTTGCGTTTGGCGTATATACAAGTAGTTTGGGGCAAGCAACTACAACAAAAGGCAAGCAATCAATGGCAACGCGATTTGCCCATCAAGGCCTACCGTGGCGATATCCTCGATACAAACGGCAGTTTGCTTGCAACAACGGAGACTAGCTACGGATTGTATGCACGTCCTCAAAGTGTTGCAGATGCCGATATTTGCGCCCAAACTTTGGCAAACATTTTGCAAAAGGACTATCAAAAACTGTACGACAAACTTACCGCACGTGGCGTTTCGGAAGTCACCCTTGCCACAACAATAACCACCGAGCAAGCAGAACAAATCCGCCAACACAACTTGCAAGGCGTGTACATTGCATCCAAAGGTGTGCGAAGCTATGTCTATGGTGATTTTTTGTCGCAGGTGTTGGGCTTTGTATCTAGTGATGGTGTTGGGCAAACAGGTATCGAGTCTTACTACAACAAGTTTTTGCAAGGAATTGATGGCAAATTGCTTACCGAAACGGACTTGGTAGGGGAAGAACTAAAGGATGGCTCAATGAGTTATATTTCCGCTGTTAATGGCCTGTCCGTTACGCTCACTATTGATGCAACAATCCAAGCCATAGTGGAAAATGTCCTCCAACTTGCCATGCATCAGCAAAGCCCGCAGGGCGCAAGATGCATTGTGTTGGACGTTACCACAGGCGAAGTGCTTGCAATGGCGTCCAAACCAAGTGTCGACTTGAACAACCTTCCGCGTGACGACTTGGAAACGTTGATGAAGTACTCCAAAAACACTTTGCTTACCGATATCTACGAGCCGGGCTCTACCTTCAAAGTGCTTACTGCGGCTGCTTGTTTGGAGGAATACGCCAAAGGTAATGCAAATGCATTTTCCGCAACGCATGTGTTTGGCAACTCCGCAGGCACGCGTATCATTGATGGCTCAAAAATCAAATGTTGGACAAAGCACGCCAACGGCAAACACTCCAATCAAACGTTAGCCGATGCGCTAAACAACAGTTGTAACCCAATCTTTACAGATATTGCGCTTTCGCTTGGCAAGGACGTGATGTACGACTATCTTAACAAATTTGGCTACGGCAAGCCAACGGGAATCGATTTCCAAGGGGAACAAGGTGGACTGCTTGTATCACAATCTGCCGTTACTCGTGGTGATTTGGCGCGTATTGGATTTGGTCAAACAATAGCTGTAACACCCTTGCAACTTTGTATGGCAACTGCAGCTGCGGTAAATGGTGGATTCCTTATGCAACCATATCTTGTAAAGGAAATTGCCGATCCAACAACAGGCCAAGTGGTGCAACGATTCTATCCAACGGTAGTCAACAGGGCGGTAAGCGAGCAAACAAGCGAAACTATCGCCAAAATGTTGGAAGGCGTTGTAAAAAACGGCGGTGGCAAAAATGCCTACATCGAAGGCTACCAAGTAGGTGGCAAAACGGGCACTGCTCAAAAGTTTGTTGATGGTGCCTTGGCACAGGGTAAGTATGTATCATCCTTTGTGGGATTTTTCCCCGCAAGCAGTCCCAAGTACCTTTGTCTATTTATTGTAGACGAACCCCAAGGGCAAAGCTATGGTTCCATTGTTGCAGCACCCTATGCAGGGCTAATTTTTAGAGAAATCATCAACTACAAACAAATTGAACCACTCGAGTGAAATTTGCTCGCTCATAATTTTAGACAAAAAGTAATACAATAATTTGCAAGACAACGTGTCATTAGCGTAAAAGTCTTGCAAATTATTTTGTTTTTGGGGCAAATTTGTGTATATTCAGCAAATTATCAATGGTCTAAAGTGTCAAGTTATTGGTACAGATAATCCAGATGTAACCAATCTTTCTTGCGATACGTCCACAGTTACACCGGGCAGTTTATTTTTTTGCCTAAAAGGTCAACAATATGATGGACACAACTTTTTTCGCAAGGTTATTGGCGATGGTGCCGTTGCCATAGTTACCGAAAGAAAATTGGATACTTCACTTCTGCAAATTATCGTGCCAAACACTCGCATTGCAATGTCCGTTTGCGCCAAAAATTTTTACGAAAACGATGCCGACAAAATGCGACTTGTTGCCATTGTGGGTACAAACGGCAAAACGTCAACATCCTATATTTTGCAAAACATCTTGCAAAATGCCGGTGTAAACACTGCTGTAGTGGGCACAAACGGTGTGTTTTTCAACAATCAGCATATTGCTTGCAATTTGACTACGCCCGACCCAATTTTGTTGCACAAATTGTTCAAGCAAATGTACCAAAACAACGTCAAAACTGTTGTTATGGAGGTGTCTGCACATGCCATTGCTCTACAAAAAATCTATGGTTTGCACTTCGATGTTGCAATATTCACCAACTTTTCGCAAGATCACTTGGACTACTTCCGCACAATGGAAAGGTATGCCCAAGTCAAAAGTGGTTTCTTTTGTCCGGATAACGTTACTAATGCTATTGTTAACGTTGATGATACTCTTGGCAAGCAAATTTACGACAAAATGCCATCAGTTTGCTATGGATTTGGCCACAACTGCGATTGTTTTGTGCAAAATATCCAAACTTCAAGCGACTTTTCTACCTTCGAAATGTCCTTGTTTGGTAGTCGTGCAGTTGTGCAAACAAAGCTCCAAGGTCAGTTCAACATCTACAACATTTTGTCGGCAAGTGCTGCGGCATCAGTATTGGGAGTGCCCATCAATACTATTGTACAAGGTGTTCAACAGGTGGAGCACATTGATGGTCGAAATCAAACGCTAATGCGTAGTGATGGCGCCAAAATTGTTATTGATTTTGCACACACTCCCGATGGCTTGGAAAACATTTTGTCCTACCTAAAAGGTGTTTGTAAAGGCCAGTTGATTGTTTTGTTTGGGTGCGGTGGCAACAGGGATAAATTCAAACGTCCGTTGATGGCGGAAGTTGTTTCCAAGTACGCCGATTTCGCCATCGTATCCAACGACAATCCACGGTTCGAGGATCCCAAAGTTATTGCCAAGGATATTGTTGCGCAACTTACTTGCAAGTACAAAGTGGTATTGAATCGCTCTCAAGCAACGGAGTTTGCTTTGTCTTTGGCAAGTTGTGGGGATATTGTTGCAATTCTTGGCAAAGGTGCCGAGCGTTATCAGGAGATCAAAGGCAAAAAGGTGCCGTATTCCGACTTGGAAGTTGTATCCAGATTGCTAAACGTTACATAGTGTCATTGCCTAAGAGCGATGCCACAACAATTGCGATGGGTGGGGCCTTTCGCAAAATCTTTCGCTAAGGAGTGGTATGAACAACTACTTTGCATCAATCGTGGCATTTGCTTTGAGTTTGCTACTAAATTTTATACTTTTGCCCATTTTGAAGCGTGGCAAAGCGCGCCAACAAATCTTGCACTATGTTACAGAGCATAATGCGAAAAATGGCACTCCAACAATGGGCGGAATTGCATTTATTTTGTCAATTTTGCTAGTTGGCTGTATCTTTTGCGACCTAAACAATCGTGGCACACTTGTGATACTTTGTGTGTTTTTGGGCTACGGTATTGTTGGATTTTTGGACGACTTTATCAAAATACGTTTCAAGCGGAATATGGGGCTAAAAGCCTATCAAAAGTTGGTGGTGCAACTTGTAATTGCCATTTTGGTAGCAATTTTTGTCTACAACGATATCTCCATTGGTAGCATTTTGCGTATTCCTTTTTGTAAAAATCAGGTGGACATTGGCGTTTGGATTGTACCATTGGTAGTGTTTGTTTACCTTGCCTGCACCAATGGTGTAAACTTGACGGACGGCATTGATGGCCTTGCAACCACCACAACAATTTGCTTTTTGTTCGGTATGATTTTGCTACTAAACAAGGAGCAAACGTATCTTTTGAGCGTTGGCGATACCTATGCCTACACACAAACTCAAGAGGTTATCAAACTGTGCCACATTGCCATTGGCGCACTTGTCGCATTTTTGCTTTTCAACTGCAACAACGCCAAGGTATTTATGGGAGATACCGGATCGCTTGCTTTGGGTGCATTGGTTGCTTGCAGTGCAATTTTCACTCGGCTGACATTGTTTATCCCCATTGTTGGTTTGATGTTTGTGGTAAGTTGCTTGTCGGTAATTTTGCAAGTGGTGTACTTCAAGGCGACCAAAGGCAAACGCATCTTTTTGATGGCGCCATATCATCATCACTTGCAACAAAAAGGTTTTAGCGAAACGCGCATTTGCGTTGTCTATGCAACAGTAACATTGCTTGCAATCGGCATTTTGATGGTCACAGGAGCATAATATGACAGACATAGTAATTTACGGACGTGGAAAAACAGGCCAATCTTTGCAAAAATTGCTACAAAAACAGGGCAAAAGCGGTATTTTCTACGATGATACTCAAAGTTTTGACGTACCACACAACTTTACACAGCAAACGATGGTTTTGTTGAGTCCGGGTGTAAAACCCAATGCAAAAGGCCTAGCTTTGGCAAAAAAATGTGGTTCCAGCATAGTAACCGAGTTGGAGTATTGCTTTCCACTTTGCAAAGCGCCAGTTGTTTCTGTTACAGGTACAAATGGCAAAACAACCACTTGCGAGCTAATTTTCCACAGTTTGAAATGCGCAGGCAAACAAGCGCATCTTTTGGGGAATGGCGGTGTGCCTTTTGCGGAGCATGTGCTCGAGTGTAAACCGCAAGATATTGTGGTGTTGGAAAGTTCCAGTTTTCAATTGAACAACTGCAAGAATTTCGCACCAAAAGTTAGTGTGTTTACCAATCTTGCGGTGGATCACATGGACTATCACAAAAGTATGGCGGAGTATTCTTTGGCTAAACAAAACAACTTTGTTCATCAATCGGCAGATGACATTGCCATCTTCAATGCCGACGACAAAAACACAATGGCTTTGTCGCAAAAGAGCAAAGCGCACACGTTGTTTTACTCGGTGGACAACGCCAGCGCCAACTGCTATATCTGTGGTGCAAATGTTCATCTAAACATATTTGGTAAAGAGCAAGTTTGCCCAAGTGATGGCTTGTTGCAAATGTTTAGGCACAATCAAAGTAATTGTTTGTGCGCCGTGCTTGTTTGTGGTGTGTTTGGTGTAAGTTTGGAGCAAAGTTTGCAAGCAATTTCCTCTTACGTTTTCCCACCACATCGCATGCAGGTGGTAGATAGTTTCGATGGTGTAACCTTTGTGGACGATAGCAAAGGAACCAACGTTCATGCCACAGTTTCCGCTTGCAAGTGTATCCAAGGCAATGTTGCTCTGATACTAGGTGGCTCTCAAAAGGGGTACACCTTTGACGAAATTTTTTGCAACTTGCATGATGGTATCAAATATATTTGCGCAACAGGTCAAACTGCAATGGATATTTACCTTTGTGGTAAAAAGTTTGGCAAAACAGTACATATTTTTGATGATCTAAAAGGATGCGTACGCGCATCGTTTGATGCTATCAAGCACATTGGTGGAACGGTACTTATGTCCAACGCTTGCGCCAGTTTTGATAAATTTAGTGGCTATGCCGAGCGCGGAAACCATTTTCAACAGTTGGTCGAGGAACTGAAATTTGAAAGTCAAGTATGATTACATATTGCTTGTTGCCGTACTGATTTTAGTGGCAATTGGCCTAGTTTTTGTGTATAGTGCAAGCATGTACTCGGCACAAGCAACCTACGGCAACCAATACTTTTTTATTGGCAAACAGCTTGTTGGTGCTCTTGTTGGTTTTGTTGTTATGTTTGCGCTAATTTTTGTAAAATTGGATGTTATCAAAAAGTTTTGGATAGTTGCTGTTGTGGCATCAATTTTGCTACTTGCGTTGGTTTTTGTCCCCGGCATTGGTGTGGAAAACTACGGCGCACGTCGTTGGATTGGCTTTGGCAGTTTTACTATTCAACCATCGGAGATTGCCAAGTTTGCCTACGTGCTATTTTGTGCAACGCTCATGTCGAAAATTGATATGTCCAAATTGAAAAATTGCATTTGGCCGGTTGTTGTTGGTGGTGTATTTTGTATGCTTATCATTGCTGAGCCCAACATGTCCATCACAATGTGCATGGCAATGCTTATGGTACTAATGTTGTTTATCGGCGGGATGAAGGCCAAGTATTTTTTGCTACTGCTTGTGCCACTAGCGTTGGCTGTGCCTCTGCTGATACTTGCCGAGCCGTACCGACTACAACGACTTTTGGCCTTTGTTGATCCATGGGCATCTCCCAAAGGGGAAGGGTATCAACTGATACAATCTCTCTACGCACTTGGTGGTGGCGGTTGGTTTGGGGTTGGACTTTTCAATAGCCGTCAAAAATATCGATTTTTGCCCTTTGCCGAAAGCGACTTTATCCTTTCCGTCATTGGGGAGGAAATTGGCCTTGTGGGCTGTCTGTTTGTGTTTGTGTTGTATTTGGTGGTAATCTTGCGCGGAGTGCGCATTGCCATCAACTGCAAGGACAAATTTAGTTGTTATTTATCAAGTGGCATTTGTGCTGTTATTGCTGTGCAAACCGCACTTAACTTTGCCGTTGTAACGGGCAGTATTCCACCAACGGGACTTCCATTGCCATTTGTTAGCTATGGTGGCACATCACTTGTGGTGTTTATGGGTGCAGTGGGTGTGCTACTTAACATTTCTCGTCAAGTATTACAAAATGTTGGAGTAAAAGATTGGATTACATAGTTAGTGGTGGGAACAAACTCTATGGCGAGTTGCCTGTGTATGGCGCAAAAAACTGCGCTTTGGCTTTGCTTGGCGCAACGGTTCTTACCGATGAGGAAATTGTACTAACCAACTGCCCGCAAATTGTCGATGTGGAAAACATGCTAAAACTTTTGCAAACATTGGGTAAAAATGTTTGGCGCGTTGGCGATGTCGTTGGCGTTAGCGGTGCGCTAAATACTACGATTGTCGCAACTCCACTTGCCTCGTTGATACGTGGCTCGGTGCTACTTATGGGTGGTGTTTTGGCAAAGTATGGACAAATCCAGTTGCCGTTACCCGGCGGTTGCGCCATTGGCAGTAGGCCTATTGATATTCACCTAGATGGTCTGCGCAAAATGGGTGTGAATGTTTGTGAGCAAAGTGCTCAAGTGATTTGCAATGGCAAGCCAAATTGTGCTACATACAAATTGCGTTTTCCAAGTGTTGGTGCAACGCAAAATCTCATTTGTGCAAGCGTGTTGTCAAGTGGCAAAACTGTCCTAAAAAACTGTGCTATCGAACCGGAAATTGTCGCTCTCGAGCGATTGCTTAGCAACATGGGTGCAAAAATTGGCGGAGTGGGCTGTTCGACTGTCACAATTGATGGTGTAAGCAGTTTGCATACCGCAACGGCAAACGTAATACCAGACAGAATTGTCACAGCAACCTATCTTGCAGGCGTTGTTTGTGCGGGAGGTAAACTTACTGTTACAAACTGCAATCCCCATAACTTGCGCAGTTTTTTAACGCTGGTATCGGCCAATTTTCCCACAAAGGTCTACAAGCACGAAATCGAAGTAACTGTGGACAAAAAAGCATCCAGCTATGGTGTGGTGCAAACGGCCCCTTATCCACATTTTCCAACAGATATGCAGTCGCTATTGTTGAGTATGGCTTGCTTTGCAGGTGGCAAAACAACCATTGTGGAAAACTTGTTCGAAAACCGCCTAACACACAATGCAAACCAACTCAACAAAATGGGCGCCAAAATTGTTGTTGATGGTCGTGTTGCAACTGTCAATGGCAGTAGTCTTGCAGGTGCGGAGGTTTTTGCGCACGATTTACGTGGTGGGGCAGGACTTGTCGTTGCATCGCTTGGAGCTTGGGGGCAAACACGTGTTTGCGATGTTGAACACATACACCGTGGCTACACAAATTTGGCGCAAAATCTAAATTGTGTAGGCGGTAAAATACGTCTAGTAAACTAATCGGCATTTTTGCCGATTTTTTTATTAAAAAAGCGCTAATAAATCGCCCAAATTATTGACTACTTCGCTAAATAGTATTATAATAATTATACAAAATTATTGGTGGAGTATGCCCTTTGGCAACTCCATTTGAGGTATATCGTGAAAAGCAAAAGACTTTTGGTATTTATCGCCGTTGTAGCAGTGATACTTGTAATCATGATTGTATTGTCTGCTGTGTTCTCTATAAAAAGTGCCTGGGTAGTGTTCCATCGTTTTGATGGTACATCCATAACTGTCCCCCAAAATGCGCCAACTATCGAGGACGTTCTCAGCAAAACAAAGGGCAAAAACATCATTTTCCTTTCCAAGAGCGAAACACTCAAAAGTTTGCAAACGGACAATTGGCACGCAGTTAGTTTGGTAAAAACCTTCCCTAACAAAATCACAGTTCACTTTATCGAACGTGCACTTGCTGTCAAAATTGTCGTTAGTGGACAAGATATCTACATCGACTCCAAGGGTAACGTTATGCCCAAGCAAGAAAATGCAACATGCATCAATGTTTCTTCCGCATTCGACTTGTTGGATGTAGCTTCTCAAGAAGTAAACCAACCACTCAAGTTCCACTCGGAGGTAAACAACCAACGTTTGCAACAAATTTTGCAAGTAGTTATGGCTGTTTGGCGTTGCAAGGTAGAGATGCCCGATATTTCCGCAGTACTTGGCGAGTCTAACGTATTTACATACGAAGGTGGCAATCTTGTCATCAAGATGACATCTGGCGCAAAACTTGTGGTAAATGCTCCAAGTAACAATTTGGAAGAGCGCATGATCAAGGCATTTTCCGTCTACTTCAATGCAAACAACAAAAACCTTCAACAAAATGGTGTAATCATCACCGTGCGTGAAGATGGAAAAATTACAACTGACAAATAGACGAGGGTAAAATGAAAAATAATAGTGTAGCAATATTGGACTTTGGCTCCAGTAAGATTACCTGCATGTTGGCTAACAAAGTGTCCGATGGTGGCGATTTCATCATCAAGGCAGTTGGCCGAAGCAACTACAACGGATTTGACGACAAGGGCTGGTACGAACCAGAAACCATCAAAAAATCTGTGTTTGATGCAATCAGTCAGGTGGAAAACAAAACAGAAACAAAAATCAAGGAGATCTACGTTGGTGTTCCTGGTGCGTTTTGTGCTGTAGCATCTAGCGAATCCTCCATCACATTCCGTTCCAAAAAGAAGTTGGACAAACAAGATGTCGAAGACCTCATCAGCAAGGCAGATATCTTCGATTGTGGTTCCGACCTTGCTCCTCTTGGTGGCAAACCTGTCTACTTTGTGCTTGACGGTGGCATCAAATGTTTCGACATCGTTGGTAACATTGCAACAAAAGTGTCCGCTTTGGTGTCTTTCTCCTTTATGAAGAACTACTTCCGTCAAACAGTAGCGCCCATTTTGTTGGAAAAGGGCATCAAAAAGGTAACCTATGTCAACGCGTGCGAAGCGCAAGCAATGTACATTTCCAATGCTATGTACATCAATGGCTACTCCATTGTTGTAGACATTGGACACATCACAACTAACGTATCTTTGGTTGGTGGCAACGGCCTTTTGTTTGCAAGAACGTTTGCTTTGGGCAGTGGCTATCTTGCAAGCGACCTTATGCAAGTTATGGGCTTGGACTACAACTTTGCAATGAATGTCCTAACAAAAATCAACCTCAATTTGGATATCCACGATGGCGATGCCTACTCAGTTAACGGTCGTATGGTGGATGCAAAACGTGTTAACGAAGTTGTCAAGGCGCGTGTTGAGCAAATTGCCGAGCACATCATCAAGAGCTTTAGATACTGCGACAAGGAAATCCCAAGCAACACCGTCATTGTTTTGACTGGTGGTGGACTTACATATATTCGTGGTGGCGCCGACACGTTGTCTGCAAGCCTTGGCAAGCCTGTCAAGGTTTACACAAGTGCCAACCCACAAACAAACCACAACGAGTACACGTCTTGTTTTGGTTTGATCCACACGGCTTGTTCCGATCAAAACAAAGCAAAAAAGAGTTTGTTCAGTTTTTTCAAAAGAACAAACAAAGGAGATAACTAATGGATTACAGTTCAACAAATAATATTGCAAAAATCATGATCGTTGGCGTTGGTGGCGGTGGCGGAAATGCTGTTAACAGCATGATGAAAGCCGGCATCAGCAATGTGGAATACCTTGTTATGAACACCGACCAACAAGCACTTTCCAAACTCAATGCAAAAAAGATGGCCATTGGCGAAATGCTTACCAAGGGTTTGGGCGCTGGTGCCGATCCCGAAATTGGTAAAGCTGCAGCATTGGAAAGCAAAGATAAAATTCAAGAAGCATTGCAAGGTGTCGACTTGTTGTTCATTGCAGCAGGTATGGGCGGTGGCACAGGTACAGGTGCTGCTCCAATCGTTGCGCAAATTGCTCGCGAATTGGAAATTTTGACTATCGCAGTTGTAACAAAGCCTTTCAATTTCGAAGGTGTTCGCCGTATGAGAAATGCCGACATGGGTATCAACAACCTCAAGGGCAATGTTGACGCGCTTGTTATTGTTCAAAACGAAAAACTCAACAAGGACAAGAACTTCTCCATCAAGGATGCGTTTGCAAAGGCAGACGAAATTTTGCTCCAAGGTATCCGCGGTATTACCGAAATTGTCGTTCAAGACGGCCGTATCAACCTCGACCTTGCCGATGTAAAATGCGTAATGCGTAACTCCGGTATGGCTCACATGGGTATTGGCGAAGGCCACGGTAAAAACAAGACTATCGATGCTATTCGCAAGGCAGTTTACTCCCCATTGTTGGAAACAACAATCCAAGGCGCTTCTAGCTTGATTGTTAACTTCCGCGGTGGCGACGACCTCACCTTGGACGAAGTAACAACAGGTGTAGACCTTGTTCGCCAAGTTATTTCTCCAGACGCTAACGTTTTGTTTGGTGTTGGCTTTGACGAAAACATGAAAGACGAAGTTCAAGTTACCTTGATCGCAACAGGATTTTCCGGCGGAAACGACTCCAAAGCTGCATTTTTCAGTAGCGAAACAGCAACTCACGTTCAAGCAAGTGCTCTCAAGCATCACCCAGTTGCACCCGAAAACCCACTTGTAACCCCAACTCAATCCATCATTCCACCTCAACCAGTACAAAAGCCAGCAGTTGTTGCTCAACCAATGGAAAACCCAACAATCTCCGGCACAGTTGCAGTAGATGATGACCCATCAATTCCACCATTCCTTCGCAAAATGAGGAGCTAATTTTTATGCAAAGACTACTTATCAAAACACTTTTCCAACAAAGTGAATCATACTCAGAAAAAATTGTAACAGTATGCGGATGGGCTCGTACCATTCGCGACTCCAAGGTATTTGGTTTTATCGAACTCAACGATGGCAGTTGCTTCAAGAGCTTGCAAATCGTATTCGAACAAGGTCAAATCGACAACTTCGACGAAATTGCCAAACTCAACGTTGGTAGTGCACTTGTAGTAACAGGTAAAGTTGTTCTTACACCACAAAACAAACAACCTTTGGAAATCAAAGCAACCAAAATCGAAGTGGAAGGCAAGTCCACTCCCGACTACCCACTTCAAAAAAAGCGTCACTCTGTGGAATTTTTGCGCGAAATTGCACACTTGCGCCCACGTACAAACCTCATTTCCGCAACAATGCGCGTTCGCTCTCAAGCAGCATTTGCTTTGCATAGCTTTTTTCATCAAGAGGGCTTTGTGTACGTTCACACACCATTGATTACCGCAAGCGACTGCGAAGGTGCCGGCGAAATGTTCAAGGTTACAACATTCGATCTCAACAACGTTCCCAAAACAGAAAATGGCACAATCGACTTTTCCAAGGACTTCTTTGGTAAATCCGCTAACTTGACAGTTTCTGGCCAACTCAATGCCGAAACCTACGCAATGGCATTTGGCAAGGTGTACACCTTTGGCCCAACTTTCCGTGCGGAAAAATCCAACACACTTCGCCACGCTGCAGAGTTTTGGATGATCGAGCCAGAAATTGCCTTTGCTGATTTGGCGGACGACATGCAACTTGCCGAAGACATGATCAAGTACGTTATCAACCACGTTCTTGCAACCTGCCCAGACGAAATCGAGTTTTTCAACAACTTTGTAGACAAAGGCTTGAAAGATCGTCTTACAACACTTGCAAACTCCAAGTTTGAGCGCATGTCCTACACCAAAGCAATCGAATTGCTCACTCCACACAACGACAAGTTCGAGTTCCCAGTTTCTTGGGGATGCGACATCGCTACCGAGCACGAAAGATTTTTGACGGAAAAAATCGTTGGTGGCCCAGTTTTTGTTACCGACTATCCAAAGGAAATCAAATCCTTCTACATGCGCCTAAACGACGACGGCAAAACTGTTGCAGCAACAGATATGCTTGTTCCTGGTGTTGGCGAACTTATCGGTGGTAGCCAACGTGAAGAACGCATGGACGTTCTCCTTGCACGCATGAACGAACTTGGTTTGAACCCCGAAGACTACTGGTGGTACTTGGAACTTCGCAAGTACGGTGGCACAAAGCACGCTGGCTTTGGTTTGGGCTTCGAGCGCCTTGTGATGTATCTCACAGGTGTACAAAACATCCGCGACGTACTTCCATTCCCACGTACAGTTGGCAACGCACAATTCTAATTTAATAAAAATCAAAAAAAAGGACTGGATTTTCCAGTCCTTTTTTTGTGCTAAGGTGGTGCTATTGCGTGGAATAAAAATTGTCTTGGCTCAAATATAGTATATATTTTTCCACAATAGGGCAATACTAATGTCAGGAGGTGCTAATATGAAAAATTCTACAACAAAAAGCACAAAGTCAACAAAGTCCAAGGCAAAAACAACAGGTAGCAAAAAGAGTGGTGGTTGCTGCAAAGCTTCCTCTCAAGAAAGCGAATCCGACCCGTTTGGGAGCTACACGGGCAACCCTGTCGGTTGGGGCATAGACGAGCCCCCAATTCAAGACGCCGACGACTTGTAAAAAGGCAAGATATTCTTGCAAAATCAAAAAAGACTGTTGCAAAACAGTCTTTATTTTTTTGTCTTGTATCCCAGCCGACAGCCTTGCCATGCTAACCGATTTTATCTACGAACCAATCAAGATGGTCAAGGTGGCAAAACGGCCATGATAATTTTCGATGAATATTGACATTGGTATAATAGTGTGGTAAAATCTTGTAAATAAGTGTTAAGATTTAACGGAGTATCTAACCATGCGCAAAAAGAAACCGAAAGATTATAGACCTTTCAAAGAGAAGTTTCGGGACTTCATGTATCACAAACCTTGGAAAGTGATCTTATACTCCTTTATTGTTGCAGTGGTTATTTTCGTAGTAGGTTGGTTGACGAAAAATGAAGCCGGATTGGCGGTAATTCTAATATACCTAGCGACGACAATTGACTATGTATTCACACTGATTGAGGAAAAGCGCTTCAGCAAATCAGACGGCCCACATGCGCACCCATTTATGGGTTTCTGTGCCATTTGGGGTGTTTACCTGTTCCTGCTTTTAGTCAGCTATCTCAACAGATAATGGTGCTTTTTACGTAAAACGATAAACATTTCACTTTTTGAGAATTTAAAGCCGAGATTGATCACTCAGTCTCGGCCTTTTTTGCTACCCATTTTAGTAGCGCAATTGCCGTGCTAGGTGGGTATTGACAAAATTATCCAAAAGTGTTATAATGCCCTCAAAATACTGATAGGTATCAATTGGCAGGGTTTATCATGATAAATAGAATATTTATGTTTTGGATTTGGCTAATTTTTGGATGGTGGTTTGGACTGCTCTTGATGATTTTAGGTCTACTATTATGTGCATTTGTCATTACTATTCCACCAGGATTAGTAGTAATTAGATCGGGATGGAGATTCTTCAATCCGTTTAGTTGTTACTATAAATAAAACACAGATACTCAAAGGAGAGCTTATCGGCTCTCCTTTTTTGTTGCCCATATCAATAAAATAGCAAATATTTCAACATCTCTTTTTAGTGTTTGGGTAAGTTCAAGTCAAACGATATCCCCGTCGAGCACTCGTCACAATGCAAGCAAATTTGACCACATTGCCATTTGTATGTTAAAACAACGCCATTTTGTGGCTTTGGCGGTTTGGGTGGTGCTGGCGGATTATAGCATTTTCTTCGAGCATTTTCGTACATTTGTTGGTTCAAAAACCTATCACAACGGCAGTTTTTCATATTTTATTGTATGTCAACAGACAAAATTTTGTCAAAACACTTGAAAAGTTAACCAAAGTGTACTATAATGATATCAACTCAGGATAAGTCTTGGCGAGCATTGTCAGGTATCCAGCAGTAATTTGAAAGGAGGAAAATACCCATGGTTTTCGAAAAAGTTCAAAAACTTCTTGCTGAACAACTTAACATCGACGACGCTAGCTCCATCACAATGGAATCCAACGTTATCGCTGATTTGCACGCAGACAGTCTCGACGTAGTAGAAATGCTCATGTCTTTGGAAGATGAGTTTGGCATTTCCGTACCAGACGAAGTAGCTAACGAACTCGTTACTGTAAAGGCAATCGTAGAGTTTATCGAATCTCAAAAGTAATTTTCAAACCCAAGTCCAAGTGGCTTGGGTTTTTTATTGCAATTTTTTGTTGATTGCTAGGGCACGTTGTGTGGTGTACTCTTCAAGTTTTGCTTGTATTTAGGTGTAATTTTGCCTTTTACGTCTATATATTTGACAAACTTTGTCGCCGTCAAATAATAGTGTAGCACTTTGCATACACTATAACCATGTATGAAGTAACAGTAAGCACACCAAAGGAACAAAACCATCTTCTCGAGCACATTTCAAACAATCTTGCAAGGTGCATTGCACAAATTGATGGCGCACACACATTGCTAAGATGCAACAATCGCAGTTACCTGTGTTTGGCCTGCCGAGATACATTTCAGCATCAAATCAAGTATATTTTACAAGAGCAAATTGCCAACACACTTTGCCTTGGCTACAAAAACATATTTGTTAGGGGTTTGTTGGATTTGGAGAGTACCAATTTCTATCAAAACGTGCTAATCGACACAATGTGTGCCTTTGACCACAAGTATGATTCCCATCAACTTGCCGGTATGGTGGATGTAGACAACAATATCTACGTTGATGGCTACTACAACTTTAAGATGGGCAATTTCAAGCGCAGATGGCAAAATGTTGTAAATATGCTGTTGGAAAATGACTATGTTCTCCACGACAACCAACTAATTTTGGAGTTTTTGCAGTATCTTTTGCAAGCAGTAGATGGCAAATGCCAACAGCTTTCCATATGCTTTGATAACGATGGCTACACATTGTATGATGCTACCGGCAAGGTGGTGCAAAGCATTTCAGCTATTTCGCAGGATACAACGGCAGAGCAAGAGGCACTTGTCAATGCCATTTGCCAAAACGTCCAAAAACTAAAGGTGTACCATACAAAAACACTTTCGCAAGATTTTTGCAACATCGCCAATGCTTTGTTTGACGTTCAGTACATTCAAGTTACCTAAACAGCTACAAAATTTTAGATGCATCAAAGCACTTGTGCGTATCTAATGCAAAAAAATGCAACAAAACAGTTGACTAATTTTGCAATAAATATTAAAATTATACCATCAAATACACCCATGATCAAAGACATGTTTGGCAAAGGTAGTTTTACAGAGAGTAACAGCAGGCTGAGATTGTTGCAAACGAAATTGTCAAGTACCACTTTGTAAGGTGCGTTCCTTTGTACGACAACAAAGGTAAAGAGTGGGCAATTTATTGCCAAATAAGGTGGAACCGCGAAATTTATTCGTCCTTATGAGACTATTCTCATAGGGATTTTTTTATTTACAGGAGGTAAAATATGTCTATCAAAGTATCATTGCCCGATGGTAGCATCAAGGAGTTTGACAGCCAAGTAACAGCTCTTCAAGTTGCAGAAAGCATTTCCATGGGACTTGCTCGCAATGCCGTTTGTGCGGAAATTGACGGCGTTCCATGCCAACTTGAACAAGTTATCGACCACGACGTGGCTTTCAAAGTGTTCACATTGAAAAACGAAGAGGGCCTTGCCGTTCTTCGCCACTCAACAGCACACTTGATGGCTCAAGCGATCTCTCACATTTGGCCACAAGCCAAGTTTGCTATCGGTCCAGCAATCAAAAATGGTTTTTACTACGATATCGACTTCGAAGGCGCAGTAGTTGCTCCCGAAGATTTGGAAAAAATTGAAAAGGAAATGGAAAAGCTTGTAAAAGCTAACTTGCCAATTGTTCGCGAAGAAATGAACAGATTGGAAGCTATCGAGTTTTTCAAAGCTCATGGCGACTTCTACAAGGTGGAAATTCTTAGCGAATTGGATGCTGAAACTGTTTCCTTGTACCGTCAAGGCGACTACGTTGACCTTTGCCGTGGACCACACATGTCTTCCACAGGCAAGCTCAAGGTGTTCAAGCTTACAAGCATTGCCGGTGCTTACTGGCGTGGCGACACAAACAACAAGATGCTCACACGTATCTACGGTACAGCTTTCGAAAAGAAGGCGGAGCTCGACGAGTACATCATGCGTATGGAAGAGGCAAAACGTCGCGACCACCGCAAGCTCGGTAAGGAATTGGATTTGTTCGATATCTTCGACGAAGGCCCAGGTTTCCCATTCTTCTTCCCTAAAGGTATGATTCTCCGCAACACATTGGAAGATTTTTGGCGTCACGAACACATGCTTGCAGGCTACCAAGAAATCAAAACTCCAATGATCTTGAACCAAGCATTGTGGCACCGCAGTGGTCACTGGGATCACTACAAAAACAACATGTACGTTGTAAAAATTGATGACGAAGACTTTGCCATCAAACCAATGAACTGCCCAGGTGGTATGCTTGCATACAAGCGCAAGCCACACAGCTACCGCGATTTGCCAGAGCGTAGTGCAGAACTTGGTACTGTTCACCGTCACGAGCTTTCTGGTGCTTTGCACGGACTTATGCGTGTAAGATGCTTCACTCAAGACGATGCTCACATCTACATGACTCCAGAACAAATCGAAAGCGAAATCGAAAACGTTGTACGCCTTATCGACAAGGTTTACAAAGTGTTTGGTTTCAACTACCACTTGGAACTTTCCACACGTCCAGAAGACAGCATGGGTAGTGACGAACAATGGAACACAGCTATTGCAGCGTTGAAGTCCGCTCTTGACAAACTTGGCAAGGCTTACGAAATCAACGAAGGCGATGGCGCATTCTACGGTCCAAAAATTGACTTCCACTTGGAAGACAGCATTGGTCGTACATGGCAATGTGGTACAATCCAACTTGACTTCCAAATGCCCGAGCGTTTCGACCTTACTTACGTTGGCCAAGATGGCGAAAAGCACCGTCCAGTTATGATTCACCGCGTAGTTTTGGGTAGTATCGAACGCTTTATCGCAATTTTGACAGAGCACTTTGCTGGCGCATTCCCACTTTGGCTTGCTCCTGAACAAGTTGTTATCGTTCCAATTTCCGAAAGTCAAGCTGACTACGCTCACGAAGTTTGCCAAAAACTTGCTGAGCTTGGTATCCGCGTACGCGTGGACGACCGCAACGAAAAGATGGGTTACCGCATCCGCGAAGCACAACTTCAAAAGGTTCCCTACATGCTTGTTCTTGGTGACAAGGAAAAGCAAAATGGTGCAGTTGCAGTTCGTAACCGCAAAAAGGGCGACTGTGGCGTTATGTCCTACGAAGACTTTGCACAAAAACTTTTGGACGAAATTGCTACAAAGTCCATGGATATGTAGTTTACAACTCAAATCAAAAAACAAAAGCAAACTGTTATGCAGTTTGCTTTTTTGCTATCTTGACAAATTGTCAATGTATATATATAATGATAGGGTAATACACTTTAGCTATTTCTAAAATAACGAGGTATTGCGTAAAATATTTTGGAGTATAACATGAAAACTTCTTTGGTAGTGCTTGCTGCCGGCATGGGTAGCAGATTTGGCGGACTAAAACAACTTCAACCGCTAACAGCCGATGGCAAGGTGTTGTTGGACTTTTCCATTGATGATGCTTTGTCTGTTGGCTTTGACGAAGTGGTGTTTATCATTCGCAAGGAAATGCAAGACCTATTCAAAGCTACATTGGGTGCCCGCACCGAGCAAAAGTGCGCCGTAAAGTACGTCTACCAAGATAACCCCATTTCCGAGCGCACAAAACCCCTTGGCACTTGCCATGCAATCTTGTGCTCAAAGGACGTTGTGCAAAACAATTTTGCCGTTATCAATGCCGACGACTACTATGGTGTAGATTCTCTCAAAACAATACACGATTTTTTGATTGACGCTACACAAGATAATTGTGCAATGGTTGCCTACAAGCTTGGCAACACAGTAAGCGATAATGGCGCAGTTACTCGTGGTGTTTGCTCTGTTTGCAATGGATTGTTGCAAACAATAGTGGAAGTAAAGGGTATCAACGGCGCTTGCAAGGCGGGCGATACACAACTTGACCAATCCACTCCTGTATCTATGAATTTGTGGGGCTTTACCCCAGCAATATTCCCATTGTTGCAGGCAGAGTTCGACAAGTTTATGCAAACTTGCGATATCTACAAAGACGAAGCAATCTTGTCCACAGTTATCAACCATTTGATTGCTAACAACAAATTGCAAGTCAAAGTTTTTGATACTACCGACAAATGGGTTGGCATGACCTACCGCCAAGATTTGCCTCAAGTTCGCGAATTTTTGCACAACTTAATTAAAGGATAATTATTTATTAATCTATATTTATGTAAATATATGTGGACTATACTTGTAAGGTAGATCGTAGAACTCTAACGACATATGTACTACAAAAGGAGATGATTGGCTAAATGAAAGAACATTCTGATAAAATAACACTATATCAATTACCATTGGGTTCCCAAATTGCATATTTGTGTTCAGCAATAGGTCTAACATTCTTGCCAATATTCGGAATTGTTGTTCTTGAGGAAAAAGTAGTAGCGCTATTGATGCTTTTGGCTTTGTTGGCCCTTGATGTTTTCGTTTTCTTTTTAGTTTTTAAAACATATATTAGAGCTGATTTCTCTACAAACCAACTTATCATTAGGGAATTTCCAGGCTTCACAAAAATGGTTATCAATCTCTCCGATGTAAACCAAATGAGCGTATACGCTTCTTACCCAGCCTCGTCAAAATATGATTATTTTACTTTTAGTATACTCCATAGTGGTGGTGTTTATCATATAAATTCTTGGTCGTGGGGACAGCCTGGATTTCAACTTATGTTTAATAATAATAGGCGACAAATAAAAAGATTGGAAAAATTCTGTGAGAAATGCAATCGATACTTCAAGAGCAGACAAAAATAATTAACTTAGGGCGAGTCGTTTGGCTTGCCTGTTTTTGTTTTAATATAGATATCGTTGTTTGTTCATACCTTTTTATCTAAACAAACAGAATCTGCAAAAATTGCAAATCAGCAAAAATGAAAAAATACTGCAGTGCTAATATTCCAAAAGCTCTTGCAAAAAAGGTTCAAACTTGGTATCATATTGAGGTATAAATTTGAAAGGAGGCATTTTACATGACAGATATCGAAATTGCTTCAAAAGTTAAACTCATTCACATTGTAGATATTGCATCAAAAATTGGCATCGAGCCAAAAGATGTAGAACTATATGGCAACTACAAAGCAAAAATCACATCCAAACCCAACCCAAAACCCAATGCAAAATTGATTTTGGTAACTGCTATCAACCCAACATCCGCAGGCGAAGGCAAAACAACCGTTTCCATTGGTCTTGCTGATGGCTTGAACCTTGTAGGCGCAAACACTTGCTTGGCACTCCGCGAACCATCCCTTGGCCCAGTTTTTGGTATCAAAGGTGGTGCAACTGGTGGTGGCTACTCTCAAATTTTGCCCATGGAAGATATCAACTTGCACTTTACAGGCGACTTCCATGCAATCACATCCGCCAACAACCTTTTGTGCGCAATGATTGATAACAGCATTTTCCAAGGCAATCCATTGAATATCGATCCCAATCACGTTGTGTTCAACCGCACTTTGGATGTAAACGATCGTGCTTTGCGTGGTGTAACAGTAAACGATGGTGTAAAGGACACAATCCCCCACAAGGAAAAGTTCAACATCACTGCCGCTTGCGAAGTTATGGCCATTTTGACACTTGCCGAAGACCTCAAGGATCTCAAGTATCGTCTTGGTAACATTTTGGTTGCCTACACATTCGATGGCAAACCTGTGTTTGCACGTGATCTTAATGCGCAAGATGCTATGGCAATTTTATTGAAGGATGCCTTGAAACCTAACCTTGTTCAAACAATCGGTGGCACACCTGCATTTGTTCACTGTGGACCATTTGCTAACATTGCACATGGTTGCAACAGCGTGCTTGCAACAAAGCTTGCAATGAGCTATGCCGACTACACAGTTACCGAAGCTGGTTTTGGCGCAGATCTTGGCGCAGAAAAGTTTTTGGATGTAAAATGCCGTTTTGCTAATCTCAAGCCAAATGCAGTTGTTATGGTTGCGACAATCCGCGCGTTGAAACTTCACGGTGGTGCAGACAAAAACAACTTGGCAGTGGAAGACCTTGGCGCACTAGAAAAGGGCATTTGTAACCTAATCCGTCACGTCAACAACATCAAAAATGTCTACAAACTTCCTTGTGTTGTTGCAATCAACAAGTTTACTAGCGATACCGAAGCGGAAATTGCCTATGTAAAGCAAGAAGTGGAAAAGATGGGCGTACAAGCTGTCCCAAGTGATGTTTGGGGCCAAGGTGGACAAGGTACAATCGACCTTGCAAATGCAGTTGTTGAATTGTGCAAAGAGGATAACTCCACATTTACCTTTGCCTACCAAGACGAAGAAGACGTAAAAACAAAAATTTACAACGTTGCAACAAAGATTTATGGTGCAAAAGATGTTGCCTTTTCCGAAAAGGCACTTGCAAGCCTAAGCAATCTCGAGCAACTTGGCATTTCCAAGATGCCTGTTGTAATTGCAAAAACTCAATACAGTTTTAGCGACAACATGAAACTTTTGGGTGCTCCAACAGGATTTACATTGCAAATCAACGATATCGAGTATCGTGGTGGAGCGCAATTTTTGGTGGCAATTGCTGGCAACATGTTGCTTATGCCAGGCCTATCCAAAACACCAAATGCTGTAAACATGACAATTGACGACGAGGGAAAGATTGATGGACTCTACTAATACACAAAAGAAAATAACACACAGATTGTACTTTAACTACGGAACAATGGGCAGTAGTAAGTCTGCACAAGCATTGATGTGCAAATTCAACTACGAACACAAAGGCATGAAAGTTATGCTTGTAAAACCCGCTTTGGACACTCGCGATGACGTGGACGTTCCCAAAGTGCGTTCTCGTATTGGTCTTGTTGCCGAGTGTTTGACAATTGCCCCTGAGCAAAGCTTTGTTGAATTGTTCCAAAACTACAAAAGCGAGCATGGTTGCGATTGCATCATTGTTGACGAAGCGCAATTTTGCACCACAGAACAAGTAAACGAACTCAAAGAGTTAACACAGTTTGTTCCCGTTTTGTGCTACGGACTTTTGACGGATTTCAAAAGCAAACTTTTCGAAGGTAGCAAACGCCTTGTTGAGCTTGCCGACTCTATGCGCGAAATCAAATCGGTATGTCGTTGCGGTCGCAAGTCCACAGTAAACGCTCGTTTTGTTGATGGCAAGTGTGTAGACGATGGCCCAATTGTACTAATTGGTGGCGACGAAAGCTACGAAAACATGTGCTACTGGTGCTGGCAAGAAGAACTCAAAAAGAACAAGTAATCAAAAGCAGAGATTTTTTCTCTGCTTTTATTTTTGAGCAAATTCTGCTTTCAAATCAAATTGTATCACAACGAAAGTGGGGTGCAAATGTGCCCAATTTTAACATATTTATAGCAAAATTAGACATCGAAAGTGGCAAAAGAAAAAATATTGTTTAAAATTTTTTGCCAAAACTACTTGTCTAATTGCAAAAGTGACATTATACTATAGGGGCAAATGCTAAATTATAATGGAGAAATAGTATGTTAGCGCTGATAAAAAGTTACGGAGTAAAAGGAATCGAAGGTTTTCCTGTCACAGCAGAAGTGGACATGCATGCTGGCATGCCTACCTACGACATTGTTGGTCTTGCCGATACTGCCGTAAAGGAATCCAAGGAGCGTGTTCGTTCTGCTCTCAAAAACAGTGGCTACAACTATCCAGTTGCCTCTTGCGTTATCAACCTTGCTCCAGCCGATGTCAAAAAGGAAGGTAGTTTGTACGACCTGCCCATCGCTATTGGCATGCTTGCTGCAAGCAAACAAATCCCCTACGAAAATTTGAAAAAGGCCGTTATGATTGGCGAGTTGTCCCTAAACGGCGAAGTGCGCAAGATCAATGGTATTTTGCCAATGATCATTTCTGCTCGTCAACAAGGGGAAAACGTTTTTGTAATTCCCAAGGCAAACTCCGACGAAGCGGTGTTTATCGAAGGTGCAGAAATCTATCCAGTGGCAACACTCCGCGAGGCTGTTGAGTTTTTGACAGGTCAAACGGAAATGCAACCATTGGAAACTCGCAGTTGGCAAAAGGATTTGCAATTCAACCACAGCGACAACGACTTCAAGTACATCAAAGGCCAATTTGCAGCCAAGCGTGCAATGGAAATTGCCGTTGCCGGCGGCCACAACATCATCATGATTGGGCCACCAGGCGCAGGTAAAACAATGATTGCACGTGCTGTGCCATCTATCATGCCCAACATGACCTTCGAGGAAGCTTTGGAAGTTGCAAAAATCCACTCCGTTTCCGGTCAGTTGGAAAATGGCTTTGTGTACGAAAGACCTTTCCGTACACCTCACCACTCGGCAACAATGGTTGCACTAACCGGTGGTGGCAACAAGGCAAAACCTGGCGAAATTTCCTTGGCGCACAATGGTGTACTTTTCTTGGACGAATTGCCCGAGTACAACCGCCAAACTTTGGAAACACTCCGTCAACCATTGGAAGATGGCCAAATCACAGTTGCCCGCAATGCCATCAGCATCACATACCCAGCAGACTTTATGCTCATTGCCAGCATGAACCCATGCCCCTGTGGCAACTACGGCAGTGCAACAGCCGAGTGCAAGTGCTCCGCTGCGCAAATTCACAAGTATTTGTCAAAACTTTCTGGCCCACTTTTGGACAGAATAGATATCCACGTGGAAGTGGACAACGTTACCTACGACCAACTTCAAGAAGACACCCTTGCCGAGTCCTCCGAAGCAATCCGCAAACGTGTTAACAAAGCACGCGAAATTCAATTGGAGCGCTTCAAGGCAAATGGTCGCACTTGCAATGCGCAAATGACCTCCAGCGACATCAAAAAGTACTGCAAATTGGATCGCCAAAGCGTTCAACTTGTGGAGGAATCCTTTGCAAAACTCAACCTCTCAGCACGTGCATACAATCGCATTTTGAAGGTTGCACGTACCATTGCCGACTTGGAAGGCTCACAAAACATCACTGTTCGTCACATTGCGGAATCCTTGCAATACCGCACCTTGGACAGAAAGTATCGAGTGTAAACTATGTATTCTATTGAAGAAAAATTTTGTATATTGCTTGGCGAAAGGTTAGTTTCAGCAAAGAAGTTCTATAATATACTTGACAACTTCGAAACCGTTGCGGAAGCTATCGAAAATTTTGCCAACGATTCTGCCATCGCACAAATTCTTGGCGAAGACTACAAAAAACTTGTCAACGATTGGACAAAAGGCGGTGCGGATGATATCATTGCCGATATGCAACGCAACAATGTTGTTGCCGTAACTTGCTTTTCCGACGATTTTCCACAAAACCTTTCGTATATTGACGACAAGCCATATGTACTCTTTTGTCAAGGGGACGTAAGCTTGCTCAACTCCGATTGTATGGCAGTTATTGGCACGCGCAAAGCAAGTGTTTATGGGCGCAAAGTTGCCAAAGACTTTACTGCTGTGTTGTCAGAACAATTCACAATTGTTAGCGGACTTGCCTACGGCATCGATAGTATCGCTCACGAGTCCACATTGGAGCACGATGGCAAAACTATTGCCGTCTTGGGTAGTGGTGTTTTGCATATCTATCCATCATCCAACAAATCCCTTGCGGAAAGAATTGTTAACAATGGCGGACTTATTGTAAGCGAGTACGGCCTAAGGGAGTATCCTGCGCCATATCACTTTCCACATCGCAATCGAATTGTATCGGGGCTTTGCCATGGATTGCTTGTATGCCAAGCACCCTTGAAAAGTGGCACAAACTCCACAGTAGAGCTTGCTTTGGAGCAGGGCAAAGATATCTTTGTTGTTCCTGGCGAAATCTACGACATGGGATTTTCCGGTAACAACAAACTTATCAAAACAATGCAAGGTGCGTGTGTTACCAGTCCCCGAGATATCATCGACTACTACCATCTTGATGCAAACCAAGTGGAAAAACAAACATATCAATTTACCATCGAAGAGCAAACAATTGTAAATGTACTGGCGGAAAATGGTCAAATGACCTTTGACCAACTGTACGTTGCAACGCAAATTCCCCTAGCGGACTTGAACTTTTTGTTGGCAAATTTGGAACTTAGAAGTATAATTGCAAAGTTACCCGGTAACGTCTACCGGATGTATGGAGATATTTAATGAAATTAGTTATTGTAGAGTCACCTGCCAAGGCGAAAACCATCGCAAAGTATTTGGGCAGTGACTACATGGTACACGCTTCTCGTGGTCATATTTGGGATTTGCCTGTAAAAAGTATGGGTATCAATTTCAACAACAACTACGAACCAGAACTTGAAGCACGCAAGCCAGAACAAAAGGAAACCATCGAACGTCTTAAAAAAGCTGTAAAGCAAGCGGAACAAGTTTTCCTCGCAACCGACCCGGACCGCGAGGGAGAGGCCATTTCCTACCACCTTTTGTGTGCGTTGGGATTGGACCCACAACAAAAAAACCGCATCATGTTCAACGAAATTTCCAAAAAGGCTGTCAATGATGCTATTCAAAAGCCCGACTACATCAACAAGGGTTTGGTAGATGCTCAACAAGCGCGTCGTGTTTTGGACAGACTTGTTGGTTACACATTGTCCCCTGTTTTGTGCAAAAAAATTCGCAACAATCTTTCCGCAGGCCGTGTTCAATCGGCAGCTTTGCGTA